>JACQEJ010000108.1 GCA_016200645.1 Deltaproteobacteria bacterium
CTCTTTCGGGGTTTCCTTGAGTATGGTGGTAATGTCGTCAACAAAACCCATGTCCAGCATCTCGTCCGCCTCATCAAGCACAACAATTTTTATATAATTGAGCCTGAGCGTCTTTCTCTCTATGTGGTCAATAACCCTGCCGGGCGTGCCGACTACAATCTGAACGCCTTTTCTGAGCGACCTTATCTGTCTCTCTATGGACTGGCCGCCGTAGATTGGCACAGCTTGAATTTTTCTAAACCTGCCGATCTTATTCATCTCCTCGGCAACCTGAATAGCAAGCTCCCTTGTCGGAGTAAGGATTATTGCCTGCACCATAAAGTTTCTTGGGTCTATCTTTTCCACAATGGGTATGCCGTAGGCGGCAGTCTTGCCTGTGCCTGTCTGCGCCTGGCCGATAGCATCCTTGCCCTGCAAAAGGATAGGTATGGTCTTTGCCTGTATGGGCGTCGGCTCCTCAAACCCCATGCTAGTGACAGCCTGAAGCGCCTCTTTGCTCAAGCCTAAATCAGTGAATTTGATTTGTTCTGTTTGCGGGTTCAAAGCCTGCCCCAAACTTGATTTGGGGTTTGCAACCTGAACCTTTTCTTTCTTTTCCATTTAACCTCCGTTATTAGTTCATGGCTCATAGCTGATAGCAAAAGATTTTTTGCTCGTTCGACCAATGCTGCCCATGCTTTTTGAGATTTCCAAGCCGTAAAAAAGTTGCGTAGGATGGATGAGAAAGAAACTTAAAGCCTTTTGGTGGGTTGTTTTAATCGGCAAGCATTTGTAAATTATTAGCTCAGTGAAAGCTGTTAGCTCATAGCTGATAGCTCATAGTTTTTACTATCAGCCATGAGCTATGAGCCATGAGCTATCATGTCGAGGAATCTCGCCCACCTGTGGCACACAGGCTTTTTACTTACCGGTAAATCTCATACATCAGATTATACTCCCTCAAAAAATCGTCAAGCTTCTTGAACTTGAGAGGTTTTTTTCTCATGTCGTCAAGCATCCTTTTCAAATAAGATACAGCGATAAGGGATGAATTGTCAATTGAAATAAGGCTTGCCGTAAAATAGCGATTAAAGACCTCCCCAAAAATCAAAGTCTGTTTTTGGGAGGCTTGTGGTTTGATTGTGCAGAAGGGCGCCAATATTGCGATTGTTGAGACGGAGTGCAAGTATGGCATGTCAAGCCGTGTTTTCCTCCTAATTACAAACGCATTAAATTATTTACGCCCTGTTTTTCAACTAAAAAATCTTTACATATTTTATGAGAATGGTATAATTCTCGTTATGAACCCCATTAGGAATCATAGAAAGATATCCATTCTATCAAAATTAGGGGCGGTATATGCATACTATTAAAAACCTATTTGGAATTTCTAACGGGGTGAAGCTAATCCTTGCCCTCTTTTTGGCAGCAGCGGTATTTGCTGTAGGGGCGCTTCTTTATATAAATCACCGGATGCACAAAGGGCTCAGCGGCATAGTGGTAAAAACCCCCAATGCCGATATAAGCATTGCAAAGGCCAGATATGTAGAGACCAGAGACGGCCGTAAGGAGTGGGAGCTGGAGGCGGACTCAGCCAGGTATTTTAAAAATGATGACCTGATCGCATTTGAAAATATCAAGGTTGTTTTTTATTCAAAGAATGGTGCGAACTATGTATTGGAAGGAAAGCAAGGAAAATTAAAAAATGACACAAAGGATATGGATGTTTCCGGAGATGTCGTGGTGACATCCTCAGATGGCTATAAACTTCTCACGGATTCTTTGAAATATACCGCTGCATTAAAACAGATTAGCACAAAGGACAAGGTGATTTTTACCGGGCCGAATATCCGGATTGAAGGCATTGGATTTCTGGCGAATATGGCAACAGAAAGGGCTTATGTATTGGCAAATGTCAGGACAGTGGTGAAAGATGCGGCGATATAAGAATAAGATGGGCTCATGGCTCATGGCTCATGGCTCATGGTTTATAGTAGTTGCTATCAGCTATCAGCTATCAGCTATCAGCTATGATAGCCTTGCCGGAGATAAAATCGCCATAGACCGCAATCAGCCTATAACAATCACCTCAAACAGCATGGAGGCGAGGAAGAAGGAGAATCTTGTTATATTTAAAGGCGATGTGAAGGCGGAGCAAAAGGATTATACGCTTTATTCAAAAGAGCTGTATGTCTATTATGCGGACGGCCAGCAGATAAAGGAAATGATAGCGACAGGCGATGTTAAGATAGTCCAAGCAAATAAGATGGCAACCGGAGAAAAGGCGGTTTACACCAGAGAAGACAGGACAGTTGTGCTTACCGGTAATCCGCAGGTGGAACAGGATTGTGATAGTGTGAAAGGCGATAAGATAACTATCTTTCTGGATGAGGATAAAAGCTTGGTGGAAGGCAGCGTAAAGGCGGTTGTAAATCCCAAAAATGAGAAGACAAAGGCAAAATGCAGACAGTGAAGCTTTCAACCGATGGCCTTGTAAAGTCTTTTAAGGGCAGGAAGGCGGTATGCGGCGTAAGTCTGGAAGTGAGACAGGGCGAGGTGGTGGGACTTTTGGGTCCAAATGGGGCGGGCAAGACGACCATATTTTATATGATGGTAGGTCTTATCGGTCCTGAGTCAGGCAGGGTGTGTTTAGGGGATGAGGATATTACACAGCTTCCTATGTATAAGAGGGCCAGAAAGGGTATCAGTTATCTTCCCCAGGAGCCTTCTGTTTTCAGAAAGCTTACGGTAAAGGAGAATATTAAGGCAATAATTGAATTTCTTGAGCTTCCCAAGGAAGAAGAGGAAAAAAAATTAAAAGGCCTCCTTGCTGAGCTTGGCATAGCCCATCTGGAAAACAGCAAGGCTTATTCTCTTTCAGGCGGCGAGAGGAGGAGGGTAGAGATAGCCAGGTCTCTGGTTAATGCGCCCTCATTCATATTGCTGGATGAGCCGTTCGCAGGCATAGACCCTATAGCGGTGGCTGACATTCAGGACATAATAATCACACTGAAGGGCAAAGGCATCGGTGTTTTGCTCACAGACCATAATTGGCGCGAAACCCTCGGGATATGCGACAGGGCCTATATCATAGATGGAGGAAAGATAATAGAACAAGGGACGCCCGGCGCAATAATGGAAAGCAAAAAGGCGCGCGAGGCATATTTGGGAGAGAGATTCAGCAATATAGAATCAGAGAGTCAAAGTGTCAAAGAGTCAAAGTTTTAAAAGGTTACAACTCAATATAAATATCTAAACAATAAATTTAAAATTAAAATGTTTCAGAGGCAAAAATAATTTTACTTTTTAATTGTTTATTTAGATATTTTTATTTAAGTTTTTGTTTTGATGCTTTGATACTCTGACTCTTTGACACTTTAATTTAAAATCTATGGCACATGAAATAAGACAGGACTTAAAATTATCGCAGCAATTGGTTATGTCGCCGCAGCTGCAGCTTGCCATAAAGCTTCTCCAGCTTTCAAGATTGGAACTTGTGGATCTGGTGAGAGCAGAGATGGAGGCCAATCCTGTTCTGGAGGAAGATGGCAACCCGGAAGATGCGGAGACAACTTCTTCCGATAAGCAAGTTGCCGGTTTGAACCAGCATCCAGAAAAAGAGATAGACTGGGAGGCATATCTGGAAAATTGTTATGAAAGACCTCCAGGCGTCAACTTTTCAGAGGAATCGGGAGAATCGTCCCTTGAGGCCACTCTTACCCAAAAGCCCACCCTTGCCGATTATCTGATATGGCAGCTTCATCTTTCTCCATTTACGGAAGAAGAAACCTTTGTCGGGGAGTTTATCATAGGCAATATTGATGAAGACGGCTACTTAAGGATTGGCGAAAATAATGGCGACGAAACAGCCTATTTAAAGTCTATAACAGAGGAGATTGCGAAGGCAACCGGCGCGAGCGAAGATACGGTTGAAGGCGTTCTGAAAAAGATTCAGCAGCTTGACCCGGTGGGGGTAGGTTCAAGAACCCTGAAGGAATGTCTTTTAAAACAGGCTGAATTTCTTGGATGCAAAACTCCTCTTGTGGAAGAAATCATCAATCACCATCTTCATAATCTTGAAAAAAAGAATTATAAGGCGATTTCGGCTGCCCTGAAAGCTCCCATGGATAGCGTAGTGGAGGCGGTAAAGGCAATTACGGGGTTCAGCCCACGGCCCGGCAGCGCCTACGGCCAGTCCGAAGCCAGTGTGGTAATTCCCGACATATATATCCAGAAGGTGAAGGGAGATTATGTAATACTCCTGAATGAAAACGGTCTGCCCAAGTTGAAGATAAGTCATTATTGCAGGGCATTGATTGCTCAAAATGGCAGAGGGGCGGATGGAACAAAGGCATATGTGCAGGAAAGGCTCCGTTCAGCCCGATGGCTGATACAGAGTATTCATCAGAGACAGCGCACCATCTATAAGGTGGCCCAGAGCATTGTAAAATTTCAGAGGGAGTTTTTTGATAACGGCCCATGTTTTGTAAAACCTCTTATCCTGAGAGATGTGGCTTTGGATATAGGCATGCATGAGTCTACCATAAGCAGGGTTACTTCAAATAAGTATGCCCATACGCCGCACGGCATCTTTGAGCTGAAATATTTCTTCAGTCCAAAGATAAGCACGACCGATAGGACAGACATGTCCGCCAAAAGCGTTCTGGAAAAAATCAGGGGTATCTATGCTGCAGAAGACGCTGCCAGGCCCCTGAGCGATCAGAAGATACTGGAGATATTAAAAAGCTCCGGCATAGATATTGCGAGACGAACGGTAACAAAATATAGAGAGGCTATGGGCATACTTTCTGCCAGCAAGAGGAAGAGGCTGTTTTGAAAATACAGGCGATAGACGATAGGCAAGAGGCAATAGGTAAAAGCGATAGCCTATAGCCAATTGCCAATAGCCTATCTATTGAGGAGGATATTCAAAATGAACGTCACCGTTATGTTCAGACATATGGATTCATCAGATGCGCTGAGGAATTACGCAACAGAAAAGACAGAGCGGATAAGGAGGTATCTGATAGAGCCTATTGAAATTCACTGGGTTTTATCAGTAGAAAAGTTCAGGCAGATTGCCTCTGTCACCATCGTTGCAAATGGTGTAACCATAAAGGGAGAAGAAGAGACCCCGGACCTTTATTCCGCCATAGACACGGTTATGGATAAGATAGAAAAGCAGGTGAGGAGATATAAAGAGAAGATAAAGAATCATAAAGTAAGCAGCTCCGCCAAGCCGCTCAGCGCCAAACTGGATGTCCTTGCCTGTGAAGGCGCTGGTGAGATGGTTGAACCAAGGGTGATAAAGACCGAGAATTTTTTTATCAAGCCTATGTCCGTTGATGAGGCTGTTATGCAGATAGACCTTTTGAATAATGATTTTATGGTTTTTACCAATTCTATTTCCAACAATATCAATGTCCTTTACAAAAGAAAAGACGGGAACTACGGTTTGATTGATACGGAACAGAGATGATAGAGAGTCAAAGTGTCAGAAAAACTTTAATTCTATGACTCTTTGATACTTTTACTCTGCGACACTTAAAATGAGACTTGTTGATGTTTAATGGAGCAAAGCGACTTGGCAACCATTTCAGTCAATGAACTTTTAAAAGAAGCCGGAGAAAAATTTGGGCTTAAACTTGCGGCAGGGGAAAAGGGGCTTTCAAACAAAATAACCACATCCCGCATTCAGAAACCCGGCTTGCTCTTGACAGGCCTCAAAGAAAAACTTCACCCGGAAAGGATACAGATATTTGGCAAGGCTGAGATAGAGTATTTAAACGGCCTCCCTCCGGACGGGCTCAGGGCAACGCTGAAAACACTGGAGAAGGCAGATACCCCCTGTTTTATAATCACCAAAAAACAGAAGCCGCTTGGTTTCCTGCTGCAGTTTGCTGAGAAAAAGAAGACCCCGCTTTTAACCACGCATCTTACCACCTCGCTCTTTATTGAGCGATTTACCAAACATCTGGAGGAAAGGCTGGCGCCCACAACGAGCATGCACGGCGTCTTTGTTGATATTCTGGGTGTAGGGGTGTTAATCCTCGGCAAGAGCGGCATCGGCAAAAGCGAGTGCGCATTAGACCTTATTGTAAAAGGCTACAGACTGATTGCAGATGACGCTGTAATAATAAAGAGGATGTCTCCTACTCTGCTTTTTGGCATTGCGTCCGATATTATCAAATACCATATGGAGGTGAGGGGGCTCGGCATTGTAAATGTGAAAGACCTGTTCGGCATAACCGCCGTAAGAGAAAAGAAGCAGATGGATGTTGTTGTGGAACTGGTGGAATGGAACCCGGACGAGGAATATGACCGTCTTGGTTTTGAAGAGGGGTTGTATGAAATACTCGCGGTAAAACTGCCCTTTCACAGGATTCCCGTCAGCCCCGGCAGGAGCGTTGCCACTATCGTGGAGGTTGCGGCCAGAAATCAGCTTCTTAAGATAATGGGCTACCACTCGGCGCTGGAGTTTAAGAAAAAGCTGGATTTTGCCATAAGCGCAAAGAAATAATGAAAAAAGTTCGCCTCGTTATAATCAGCGGCCCTTCAGGCGCAGGCAAAAGCACAGCCATTAAGGTTCTGGAGGACTTAAATTTTTTCTGCGTTGACAACCTGCCCCTCGTGCTTTTGCCGAAATTTATGGAGCTTTCAATCCAATCCGCTGAAATAAACAAGGCGGCGATTGTTGTGGATGTGAGGGAGAGAGAGTTCCTTAAAGAGTTTCCGGTCGTATTGAAGGAGATGATGGATAGCGGTTACAATGCGGAACTTATATATCTGGAGGCGTCCGACGATATTCTTTTGAGACGTTTTAGCGAGACGAGAAGAAGGCATCCCCTTGCGGAAGGAGAGGGCTCTCTGGAAGGGATAAGGCGGGAGAGGGAGATGCTGGCTAAAGTAAAAATGGCAGCCGGCAAAATCATAGACACCTCTGGATATAATGTCCACCAGTTGAAAGAGATTATAAGAGATTATTTTTCAGGCCCGGCGCAGCAGGAGAAAATGGTCGTCCAATTAGTTTCATTCAGCTACAGATACGGTATTCCGTCAGATGCGGATATGATAATGGATGTCCGATTTCTCCCCAATCCGTATTTTATAGAAGGGCTTAAAGATTTAGACGGCAGGGACAGCAGGGTTAAAGAGTTTGTTTTAAATAAGCAGGAGACAAAGGATTTTTTTGCAAAATTTGACAGCCTTCTTGATTTTCTGATTCCAAACTATTGGAAGGAAGGCAAGACCTATCTTACCATTGCTGTCGGCTGCACCGGCGGCAAGCACAGATCTGTGGCGATAGTAGATGTTCTGGCTGATAAAATTTCTTCGGAGAAGTGCGTTATTAAAAAGAGGCACAGGGATATAGATAGGATATAAATACAGGCAAGAGGTGATGGGCAATAGGCAATAGGTTTTACCAATTACCTATAACCCATAGCCTGTAGCCTATAACCTATAACCTGTATTACTTATGATTGGCGCAATAATAATAACCCATGGAAAATTGGGAGAGGTTCTTGTTGGCACAGCAGAGGCTATAGCAGGCAAGATGGAGAATGTAAGGTGTCTCTCTATAGACGCCTGTGACAGCGCAAAATGTATCAGCGATGGAATATCTGCCGCTATGAAAACAATGAACTGCAAAGCGGGCATCATTATCTTAACTGATATGTTCGGCGGCACGCCGTCAAACATAGGCCTTTCGTTTCTTGAACCGGGCAAGGTGGAAATATTGACAGGCGTAAATCTGCCGATGCTCCTTAAGTTTGCCAGCCATAGAGCGGATAAAGGACTCTCTGAATTGGCGGCGCTTTTGAAGGAGTATGGCCAGAAAAGCATTGTGCTGGCGAGCGCGGTGTTGAAAGAAAAAGGCTAAATAAATACAGGCAATGGGCAATAGGCTATAGGCAATAAGTAAAACCTATAGCCTCAAGTCCATAGCCTATAGCCTGTCTTTTATTATTATGGGCATCGTATTGGTTAGAGTTGACGACAGAATGGTGCACGGCCAGATTATGGAGGCATGGGCGCCTTTCTGCATGGCAACATCCATTATCGTTGCCAGCGATGAGGCTAAAAAAGATCGTATACGGAAAATTGCGATAGAATCATGCAGCTCAAAGGCTCTGGCAATAAAGGTTGAAGGTATAGAAGAAGCGCTGAGAGATGTGACATCAGAGGATATGAACAAAGAAAGGGTGATTATAATATTTTCTACCCTGAAGGAGCTATTGCAGGCGTGTAACAAAGGATTCAGAGTCTCCCATGTGAATATCGGGAATATGCATCATTATAACGGCAAAGGCAGGATGATTACCCAATCCGTATACATTGACGAAGAGGATGAGGTTATATTGCGCAGTCTCTTAAAACTGGGGATAGAGCTGGATATAAGGGCCGTGCCTTCAGATAAGCGCATAGCGTATAGCGGATAGCGTTTAGGATAAGCGCATAGCGTATAGTATTTTCTATCCGCTATCCGCTCTACGCTAAGGAGCATAGGTTGAAGGGTATTGTCTATCAGTGTTTTTTAGCGTCTGTAGCCGGCGGGCTTCTTTCCCTTGATAGAACTGCTGCGTTTCAGATCATGGTATCACGGCCGATTGTTACCGCACCGATTGTTGGTTATCTATTGGGCGATGCTATAACGGGTTTGTTGATAGGCGGCGCGCTGGAATTGCTCTGGATAGGCGAAATACCCATAGGGGGGCATATTCCGGCCCATGAGGTGATGTTGACCGTTATTATTACAGCCGTATCGCTTATGGGGCAAAAGGCATTGAATGGAATAGGGTTTGATATCTTAGGGATATACGGTGCAAATATATTGTTTGTTTTAGGCTTTACTGTGTTGATAGCGCTTCCTATGGATATGATTTGTAAAAAGGCAGATGCCGCTGCAAGGGTTTTCAATGCAAGATTTTTTCATGCCGCATCGGCGGCTCTGGAGAAAGACTTTGTTCAAGGTGTTGTAATACACAATTTGAATGGGATCGGCATTTTTTTTGTTTTAAACTTTTTAACCCTCTTTGGTTTAACCTTCTCAGGGGCGCTGCTCATATATTTATTGCCGCATTTGCCTCAAATGGTAGTTATGGCTCTGCCGTTGGCATGCGGCGCTGTTTTTCTGACGGGTTTGTCTTCCGCCTACACTGCGCTCTACCGTAATTGGCTTTCCACGGCGCTGTTTGCGGCGGCGATATTTTTTTCTGCTGCCGTCATTTTGGTGATGACCGGATGATAGACAGATTCACCCTATTTAAGGTCTTTTTGAATTCCTTTTTCATTCAGTCAGCATGGAGTTTTGAAAAGATGCAGGGTTTAGGATTCGCGGCTGCGATAGCCCCTGCTATAAAGGATATATACAAAGACAAGGAGCAGGCCTGTGCAGCCATGAAAAGGCACATGTTTTTCTACAACGCTCATCCCTGCATGGCTTCGCCGATCCTCGGCGCTGTCATAAGAATGGAAGAAGAGGCAAATGGTGGAAGGCGTGATGTGAGAGATATTGCTTCCTTTAAAGAGAGTCTGATGGGGCCTTACGGCGCTATAGGGGACACATTCTTTTGGGGATCCATAAGACCGCTTGCATCGCTCTTGGGAGTTTTGTCAGCGCTTATCTGGGGTCTTTGGGGCCCTGTTGTGTTTCTTGTAGTGTATAATCTTTTTCATATATGGATGAGATGGTTCGGTTTGCATAAGGGGTATAAACTCGGCGAGGATGTTGTGGAATATATCAAATCCTTGGAACTGCCTGAATGGGCATTGAAGATCCGCCTTGCTGCCACAGGCCTTCTTGGAGTCATAGTCGCAACTTTGATATTTAAGCTGTTTAAGACAGGGATGTTGGGGACGCAGCATGTTCAAATCTATCAATTCTTTTTGGCCGCAATTTTCATGGCAGCTGTGACGGTATTACTATCCATACCTTTAAGAAAGGGGATATCCGTTTCTCTGGCAATATATCTCTTGTTTTTGCCGGCATTGGTATTTCTCATTGTTATGAATATGCTGCACAGGATTGGCTGACATGAATATTAAAGAAAATTCTTATATCAAAAAGACCTTTACCATAGGAAACAAGCTTGGCCTTCATGCAAGGGCTGCTGCGCAGTTTGTGCAGGCGGCAAACAAATTCGGCGCGGACATCTTTGTGGAAAAGAATGACCATGAGGTAAATGGAAAGAGCATTATGGGTATTATGATGCTTGCCGCCGGCTATGGCAGTAAGATTACTATTAAGGCAAACGGGCCGGATGCGGATGAGGCAATGCAGGCATTGCAGATATTGATAGAGAAGAAGTTTGGGGAAGAGGAATGACTGAACAGGGCAGAACAGACATTGTATTAAAAGGCATAGGCGTTTCGCCGGGCATAAACATCGGCAGGGCGCATCTTGTGGACGGCGGAAGATTGGAGACTCCTGCGTACTGCTATCTGGATTCTGCCTATGTTGCGGACGAGGTGAAGCGGTTCAGGAAGGCGGTGCAGGATTCAAAGGATCAGCTTCAGAAGATAAAGAACAAACTGTTGCATGACGGAAGGGGCAAAGAGCATATCCGCATCATTGATGCGCATCTTCTGATGCTGGAAGACCGGATGCTCATTGATGACACGATAAAGACCATCAAAAAGGAAAAGGTGAATGCGGAATGGGCCATAAAGATGGTCATGAAAGAAATAAGGGAATTCTTTGACACCATTGACGACGAGTATATCAGAGAAAGAGGCTCTGACATAGACCACATCTGCGACCGTGTCTTAAAAAATCTCATGGGTAAAAAGCATGAGGCCATTGCGGATATAAAAGAAGAGGTAATAATTGTTGCGCATGACCTTGCGCCTGCGGATACCGCCCAGATGGTAAAGGGCAAGGTTCTTGGATTTTTAACGGATATCGGCGGAAAGACCTCACATACAGCCATTGTGGCCAGGTCGCTGGAGATACCCGCGGTTGTCGGCCTGGAAAATATAACGCAGAAGGTAAATGCAGGCGATATCCTTATTATAGACGGCTTGAGCGGCATGGTAATAATAAATCCGTCTCAAAAGGTTGTCAGGGAGTATGAAAAGAAAAAAGGGCAGTATCTGGATTACGAAAAAGTCCTTCATCATTACAGAAAATTTCCGGCAGAGACGCTGGACGGAAGAAGGATACGGCTTATGGGGAATATAGAAATGGTGGAGGAGATCCCTTCTCTTCTCGACCACGGGGCCGAAGGCATCGGGCTTTACCGGACAGAGTTCCTGTACCTCAACAGAAAAGACCTTCCTACAGAAGATGAGCATTTCAAGGTTTATAAGAAGGTGGTGGAGAGGGTTTCGCCTCATCCCACAATTATCCGAACGCTGGATATCGGCGGAGATAAGTTTCTCTCCCAGATGGAGCTTGCCCCTGAGATGAATCCTGCCATGGGGCTTCGGGCCATCCGTTTTTGCCTCAAAGAGCCGGATATCTTTAAAACGCAGCTCAAAGGCATCCTCAGGGCCAGTGTATTCGGGAATCTGAAAATAATGTTTCCCATGATATCAGGGGTTGAGGAACTCCGAAAGGCAAAGACCATTATGGAAGAGGCCAAAGAAGAACTGAGAAACGAAGGCGTGGCATTTAATCCGAAGATATTTATCGGCGCTATGATAGAGGTTCCGTCCGCTGCCGTTATAGCGGATCTCCTTGCCAAAGAGGTAGACTTCTTTTCCATTGGCACTAACGATCTTCTTCAATATTCACTGGCTATAGACAGGGTGAATGAGCATGTGGCATACCTGTATGAGCCGCTTCATCCGGCGGCGCTGCGCATTATAAAGCATATCGTGGATGCCGCGCATAACGCCAACATAGCCGTGGGCGTGTGCGGAGAGATGGCTGGCGAGCCTGATTATGCCATGATTCTCCTCGGGCTCGGATTGGACCAGCTGAGCATGAACGCCCTTTCAATCCTGAAGGTAAAAAAGATGATACGGTCTATAAAATATTCGGAGGCAAGGGAGATAGCAAAGGCTGCCCTCGTATTTTCTACCGCCCAAGAGGTGGAAAGATTCATAATGGATGCGATGAAGAAGAGGTTTCCGGAGGAATACAGCTAAATACAGGCAAGAGGCAATAAAGGCAGGCAATAGGCAATAGGCAATAGGAAAAACCCATAGCCTATAACCCATAGCCCATAGCCCGTATTTAATCCATAGCCTATAGCCTAAATAAATAAAGGAGATATGAATGGCAAAGATAGCACCGTTGAGGGGCATACTCTACAATCCGGAAAAGGTGGGGGATTTAAACAAGGTGATGGCGCCGCCCTATGATGTAATTTCACCAATATATCAGGATGAGCTTTACCGGAGGCATCCGCAGAATGTCGTGAGGCTCATTCTGGGAAAGATGTTTCCGGACGATGCGGCCGGCAATGACAGATATTCGCGCGCTGCGGCAGATTTTAAGAAATGGCAGGAGCAAGGCGTTCTTGTTAGAGATGAGAAACCCGCCATATACTATTATGTGCAGGTTTACCCCCACACCAAAGATTTTGGTGTGGGGGTTTATAAATTAAAGGACGGCCAGAGAAGGGCAAGAAAGGGTTTTATAGCGCTGGCAAAATTGGAGGAGTTCGGCAAAGGCGGCATCCATCCGCATGAGAAGACCCTGGCCGGCCCCAAGGCTGACAGGCTAAAACTTATGGATGCATGCAATGCGAATTTTAGCTGCATATTCTCCTTATATTCCGAGCCGGAGAAGACCATCAATAATCTTCTGGAAGACTGCTGCGTAACCAGCTCGCCGCTTATTGATGTTGTAGATGATGACGGTGTGGAGAGCAAGGTATGGAGGATTAGCGAGCAAGGGATTATAAAAAAGATTGTAGAAATGATGTCTGATAAACCGTTGTTTATAGCAGACGGCCATCATAGGTATGAAACTGCCCTGAATTACAGGAATATGATGAAAGAAAAAATAAATAGTTACACAGGCAAAGAGGCATTTAACTATGTGATGATGTATTTCTCAAATATGGATGATGAAGGCATGACAATAATGCCGACCCATCGCATAATACACAGCATTCCGAAGTTTAATCCAAAGGCGTTTCTGGTAAACTGCTCCCACTTTTTTGATATTGAAGAGGTTAAATGGGACAGCAATATTGAGCTAAGGGTCAGAAAAGAGTTTTATAAAAGGATGGAAGATAGCGGGGCAAGGCTGCCCAGTTTTGTCCTTTATATAAACGGCATTGATTCGTATTTTGCTCTTGCATTAAAGCAAAAGGATACTATGGATAAGGTGTTTGGAAGCTCAATTCCTGATGTGTTTAAATCGCTTGATGTCACGGTTCTTCATGCGCTTATCTTTAACAACATACTCGGCATAAGCAGCGCGGCGCAGGAAAATCAGACAAATCTGGTTTATGTCAAGGGGCTGGATGATGCAAATGAAAAAGAAAAAAAAGACGATAGACAGATGGCGTTTCTTTTAAACCCGACAAAGATAGAACAGGTAAAGGCGGTTGCAACAGCCGGTCAGGTCATGCCGCAGAAGTC
>JACQEJ010000104.1 GCA_016200645.1 Deltaproteobacteria bacterium
GCTGTTGCGGTGTTTTGCTCCGTTGGCGGGGTTGAGCCTCAGTCCGAGACCGTATGGCGTCAGGCAAACAAATACAGAGTTCCGAGGATAGCATTTGTAAACAAGATGGACAGGGTTGGTGCGGACTATTTCCGCGTTGTCAAGATGATGGTGGAGAGGCTTCAGACAAGGCCCGTGGTCATGCAGCTTCCTGTGGGGGTTGAGGATAATTTTAAAGGGGTCGTTGACCTTATTTCCCAGAAGGCGATAATCTGGGATGAATCTACGCTCGGCGCAAAGTTTCGTTTTGAAGATGTTCCTGCGGATATGAAAGATCTGGTTCATGCGCATAGGGATAAACTCGTAGAGGCTGCGGCTGATTTTGATGAAGCGCTTATGGAAAAATATCTGGATGGTAAACAGCCCACAGAAGATGAACTGAAAAAGGCGATAAGGAAAGGCACTATCCAGATGGCAATAACCCCAGTGCTTTGCGGGTCATCGTTTAAAAATAAAGGGATTCAGCCGCTTCTTGATTCTGTTGTAGAATATCTTCCATCGCCAATTGATATTGCCGCTGTAAAAGGGATAAATCCTGATACTGAGCAGGAAGAGACAAGGAAGGCAGCGGATGACGCCCCTTTTTCAGCCATAGCATTTAAGATCATGACCGACCCGTTTGTGGGGCAGCTTACATTTTTCAGGGTTTACTCAGGCTACATGGAAGCAGGCTCGTATGTGTATAATGCCACAAAGCAGCAGAGAGAGCGCGTCGGGCGACTCTTAAAGATGCATGCTAACAAGAGGGAAGAGATAAAGGAGGTTTACGCAGGCGAGATAGCGGCAGCAGTGGGCTTGAAGAGCACCATAACAGGTGATACCATATGCGATGATGATAAACCGATACTTCTGGAAAAGATGACATTCCCCGAGCCTGTCATGAGCATTGCGATAGAGCCGAAGACAAAGGCTGATCAGGAGAAGCTCGGCATATCTCTCCAGAAGCTTGCCATAGAGGATCCGTCATTTCGGGTGAAGACAGACGAAGAAACGGGACAGACGATTATTTCAGGTATGGGCGAACTCCATCTTGAGATTATTGTGGACAGAATGCTCAGGGAATTCAAGGTTGAGGCAAATGTTGGCAAACCGCAGGTTGCATATAGAGAGACCATAACCAAGAAGGTTGAATCCGAGGGCAAGTATATAAAACAGACAGGCGGCCGCGGCCAGTACGGCCATGTCTGGCTTACGGTTGAACCGCAGGAGCCGGGCGCAGGTTTTGCGTTTGAGAATGAGATTGTCGGCGGCACAGTTCCCAAAGAATATGTGCCGGCTGTAGAAAAGGGGCTCCGTGAGGCCATAGAGACAGGCGTGCTTGCCGGCTATCCTGTGGTTGACTTGAAGGTAGCGCTCTTTGACGGCTCTTACCATGATGTTGACTCATCTGAGATTGCGTTCAAGATAGCGGCATCCATGGCATTTAAGGATGGATGTAAGAAGGCAAATCCGATCATTCTGGAACCGATTATGGATGTAGAGGTTGTGACGCCTGAACAGTTTATGGGCGATGTGATCGGCGACTTAAATTCCAGAAGGGGTAAGATTCTTGGGATGGAGACAAGGGGCGGATTTCAGGTAGTTTCATCAAAGGTCCCCCTTGCCAATATGTTCGGTTACTCAACGGACATAAGGTCTAAGACCCAGGGAAGGGCGACATTTACCATGCAGTTTTCGCATTACGAGCAGGTGCCAAATTCCGTAAGAGAAGAGATCGTAGCGAAAGTGCAGGGGAAATAAAAACAGAATATAAGTCTTATAAGACATATAAGACTTATAGCCTTTTACAGGGAGGATTATATGAGCAAAGCCAAATTTGACAGGACAAAGCCCCACATCAACATAGGGACAATAGGCCATGTAGACCACGGCA
>JACQEJ010000105.1 GCA_016200645.1 Deltaproteobacteria bacterium
ATTACTCCGCTCTTGGTAAAGATGTGATGGCTGCCCTTAATCCTTTCATCAAAACCCAATCTTGTGAGAGTGTTTCTCAACTCATTAAATCTTATATTTTTATCGGAAATTCCGCTAATTATTTTTTCCAAAATCTTTTTTCCCAAACCCCATCTCCAGTTTCCAATAGATAGAAATAGGTAACATATTTTAAGGAATATTTAAAGAGAAAAGATTGATTTTTATGTGGTTTTTATGTGAAAAATATTTCGGATGTGCTATATTCTGACCATAAATCTGAAAAAGCGGAATTTCTGATATTAAATGTTATGAAAAGTAAAGGAATGAAAATGAAAAACTTAATACCGCTGGTCTTATCATTAATTTTTGCATTACTTGCTCTTAATGCTCATTCAAACAGCAATCAAGAGGCAATCCTTGAGCATAAATTGAAAACTTTAAATCTCGAAAATCCAAAACAAGACTTAACGAAAAATATCGGGCGTGATGATTTTCGCTTTATTGGACTATATGGATACGCCAAATACTTTCCAGGAACAAACGAAAATGATTATCCGCTCATCAATAAATATGGTATATCAATGATTGAAGGAACAAGCGATTTTATAGAATCTGAAAAACACAAAGAATTAATTCAAAAAGCTAAACAATACGCAGAAATCTATAATAGTGCTTTATTAAATCGCGTTAAAGAACACAACGTTAAACCTCAAGAAGGATATGTCCCAGATAAAGAAACGGCTATTAAAATTGCCGTGGCCATTTGGATACCCATCTATGGTCAAAATGAAATCGAAAAACAAAAACCGTATAATGCTATTTTAGAAAACGGTATATGGTTTGTTTCCGGTTCTTTACCAAAAGGCTGGGTAGGTGGCGTGGCTGAAGCAGAAATATTAAAGGAAAATGGAAAAATCATTAGAATTTCGCATGGGAAATAAAATTCTTAACAAATCCACTACTCATCCAGTCGCTTAATCTCTATCTTCCGCGTCTTTTCCCCTCTATAAAAAAACTTAATCAATATATACTTCTCCGGCAAAAGAGAATAAGCCTTTTCTGCCCATTCTATAATGGTAACGCCATCTCCATACAGATACTCCTCAATCCCAAGCTCATATATTTCGTTGACATCGCCGAGGCGGTAAAGGTCAAGGTGATAAACAGGGAGTCGTCCCTCGTATCTATTCACTATGGTAAATGATGGGCTCTTTACATAACCTTTAACCCCAAGCCCCTGCACCAAGCCCTGCGTAAATAAGGTCTTGCCTGCGCCGAGTTCGCCAATAAGCGCCACCACATCGCCGGCCTGAAGCCCCTCCCCAATCTTTTTCCCCAACTCCATAGTCTTTTCCGGCGAGGATGTATAGAATAAATTTTTCCAATTAAAATTTTTTACCATACGGCCTTGCAATTCATGGCATGACGCAGAATATACTCGGCAATGACGGAGCATGTCAATAGAAAATGGTCGCTGCCCCTATTTTCTGAAGGCAGGCAAGTCTAAAAAACTCTTGCAAACCATTCTTGACAGTATTATTCTTTTGGAATGCCAGATAATCTTATAAACCGCGCAAAAAAACTCTTCACCCCCGCCCTCGTCTTTCATACTGATATTATCGTAAAAAAGGCTCAAGGGCTTTATGTAGAGACATCGGACGGCAAACAATATATGGACTTTTCCTCCGGCCTTGCTACAACCAATATTGGCCACTGCCCGCCCGAAGTAGTTAAGGCTGTAAAGAAACAGTTGGATGAAATTATCCACTCCGGCTGCATCTTCAGATATCATTCCGAGATTCTTTTTGCGGAAAAACTAAAAGAGATAACCCCCGGCAAACTGGATATGTTTTTCTTTTCCAACAGCGGCGCAGAGGCGGTTGAAGGGGCTATAAAACTGGCGCGGTTTGCAACAAAGAGACAAGGGATAATCGCATACACAGGCGCATTTCACGGCAGAACAATGGGCGCTGTTTCACTTACAACATCAACCGCAAAATACCGAAGAAACTACCACCCACTCCTCCCCTCTATCTTCAGGGCGCCTTATCCATATTGCTACAGATGTTTCTTAGGCCAAAACCCGGACACATGCAGCATGGATTGTTTTGGCTATCTGAAAAAGATGCTGAGGCATGAGATAAATCCTGATGAGGTGGCGGCAATTATTATTGAACCGGTGCTGGGAGAAGGCGGCTATGTTGTGCCTCCAATACATTATCTCAAAGAATTAAGAAACCTCTGCACAGAATATGGAATCCTTCTGATTGCCGATGAAGTTCAAACAGGATTTGGAAGGACGGGCAAATGGTTTGCATGCGAGCGCTTTGGAATAATGCCGGATATAATGACCATTGCGAAAGGGATTGCCTCCGGTTTTCCGCTCAGCGCTGTTGCGTCAACAAAGGAGATTATGTCCAGGTGGCTGCCGGGCGCACACGGCACAACCTTTGGCGGAAATCCTGTGTCATGCGCCGCAGGCATAGCAACCATAGAAGCCATCTTAAAACATAGACTTTTGGAAAATGCTTCAAGGGTTGGGGATTATGCATTGAAAAGACTTATAGGTATGCAGAAAAAATATCCTGTAATGGGCGATGTAAGGGGCTTAGGTCTTATGATAGGCATAGAGTTTGTTAAGCATGTCCCGGACAAAAACCCGGACAGGGAATTTTTGAAAAAGGTTTTAAATAAATGCTATAAAAACGGCCTTATCCTTATAGAATGCGGCATTGATAAAAACATAGTCCGCTTTATGCCGCCGCTCATCACAACGATGGAAGAGATGGAAAAGGCTCTGGAGATTTTTGAAAAGGCAGTGGCGGAAAGCGCTGCCAGAAAATAAACCGCAACCCGCAATTTATATCGCCCAATCTGACTTTTGACCCCCGATAGACCTGTCCCCGAAGGTTTTAACCGGGGATGCATTCGGAGGCAGGCTTCTGACTCCTGCATACCGGTCTCAATAAAATATTGAATTTCGGCTTCAGATTGATTATCATGGAACACTAAACTTTTATTGGAGGTTTTTCATGCTTAAGGTTTTGAGAAAGAGGAAGAGGTCATGGATTATATCCGCAGTCCTTGGAGCGATTATCCTTGTTTTTATATTCTGGGGCATCGGAACCCTTAAAGTAGATAAGCGAAGCATAGCAGCCCGGGTGAATGGCAAGCCTATAACTGCCGCAGAATACGCCAGGGCATATCAGCAACAGATAAATTACTATAGAAATATCATGAGGGACCAGTTTAACGACGAGCTTCTCGAAAAAATGAACCTGAAACAGAATACCATCCGGATGCTTATAGACAAAGAGCTTCAGCTTCAGGAGGCGAAAAAACAGGGGATTATTGTTTCAACCGAGGATGTTCAGAAAAAAATAGCATCCGAACGGATATTTCAAAAAGACGGCGTGTTTGATAAGGATCTGTATCTTCGGGTATTAAAAGTCAACCGCATCTTGCCCGGCGATTATGAAGAAGCTGTTCAAGAGAGTCTTGCCATAGAAAAAGTGCAGAAAAAGGCTGCGGATTCAATACATATCGCGGACAAGGAGATTGAAGATGTATTTAACAGCGAAAATAAAAAAATCAATCTCCAGTATATTGCAGTAGGCGGGATGAAATTTGAAAAGGGTGTGTCTATCACAGACGAAGAGGCAAAGGCGTATTTTGAAAAGAATAAACCCCAATTCAAGCTGCCAACCATGGTAAAGGCAGCCTATATTTCCATTCCGTTTAAAGACCTTGCACAAAAGATAAAGATTTCCGAGGCAGAATTAAAGGAATATTATGAAAAGAATCTAAATGAATTTCAGACGCAAAAAGAGGTTTCTGTAAGACATATACTGATACGGCCGGCATCAGGCGCACCAGATGCGAAGAAGGCAAAAGAAGATGCAAAGAAAAAGGCAGAGGAGATTCTGGCTTTGGCAAAAAAAGGGGGAAATTTTGCTGCATTGGCCAAAAAATATTCTGATGATAAGGCCTCCGGCAGCCAGGGAGGCTCCCTCGGCTATTTCAAGCAAGGCGAGATGGTAAAACCTTTTGAAGACGCGGCCTTTTCCATGAAAAAAGGAGAGATAAGCAGCATCGTGGAAACTGAGTTTGGCTATCACATCATAAAAGTTGAAGATGTAAAAGAAGCACGACTTATACCATTTAAAGAGGCAAAGAATACTATAATAAAAAAGCTGGCAGAGGCAAAAGCAAAAAAATCGGCTCTGGATACGGCTTCTGAAATCCAGAAGGCCGTTAGTGCAGAGAAAAAAGATTTGAAAGATGCGGCTGCAAAGAAAAATCTCAAACTGATAGAAACAAGATTTTTCTCGGAAACGGATACAGGCATAGAGCTTGCCAGAGATGCAGAGCTTAAAAAGACTTGTTTTGCACTGAAGCCCGGCGAGATAAGCGGCGCTGTTGAAACTGAAAACGGTGTTTATATAGTTAAGGTCCTGGAGAGAAAAGAAGGGCATATACCGGCATATGAAGAGGCGGCAAGCGCTGTCAAAACCGCTCTTGTAAAGGCGAAGGCAAGGGAAAAGGCAAAAGAGGCTGCCGATGCTGTTTTAAAGAGGCTTAAACAAGGAGAAGACTTACAGAAACTTGCCTCAAAAGAAGGTTATGCAAAGGGAGAAAGCGGGTTCATTACAAAGGCTCAGGGTTATATAGCAAGCATAGGCCTCTATGTGGGAGATAAGCCTGATATATTTTCCCTCACAAAGGATAATCCTTACTACTCTCAGGCCGTGCCGCAGGGAAACAAGTTTTACATCTTCAAACTGAAAGAGATTAAAGAGGCTGATAAGAGCGAGTTTGAGGCAAGAAAGAATGAGATAAAAAACCGCCTCTTCCAGCAGAAACACCAGGAAGCCTTGAACAAGTGGCTGGATGGCCTTAAGTCAAAGGCAAAAATTGAGATAAACAAAGAGGCGATGCAGTAGAAATAAAAAAATCTAAATTCAAAATTCTAAACCCCCACACCAAACATTTTGGTGTGGGGGTAAATTCTAAACAATATAAAATAACCAAAATTTCAATTTCAAAACCTTTGGACATTTGAATTTAGAATTTGTTTAGTATTTAGATATTAGAATTTAGACCGGGATGTAAAAAAGAGGAATTTTCCATGAAATTCTCCATGATATTTCTCCCAACCCTTAAAGAGGCCCCTTCTGATGCGGAGGTTGTAAGCCACAGGCTTATGACAAGGGCAGGGATGATAAGGAAGGTGGCGGCTGGCATTTACAACTACCTCCCCTTAGGCCTGAAGGTAATCCGAAAGGTGGAAAACATCGTGCGCGAGGAGATGAACAAGGCAGGCGCGCATGAGGTCTCCATGCCCATGGTTATTCCTGCGGAACTGTGGCAGGAGAGCGGCAGATGGGATGCCTACGGCAAGGAACTGCTGCGCGTGAAGGACAGGCACGAGCGCGATTTTTGTCTCGGGCCCACGCACGAAGAGGTGATAACCGCTATGGTGCGCGGCGAGGTGCGGTCGTATAAGCAGCTTCCCTTAAACCTTTATCAAATCCAGACAAAATTCAGGGATGAGATACGGCCCAGATTCGGGCTTATGCGCGGACGGGAATTTATCATGAAGGACGGCTATTCATTCCACGCTACAGAAGATGATGCAGAGAGAGAATATCGGAATATGTATGACACCTACTGCCGGATATTTGAAAGATGCGGGCTTAAATTCAGGGCTGTTGAGGCTGAGACAGGCCCCATCGGCGGAAGTTTTTCGCATGAGTTTATGGTTTTAGCTGACACCGGAGAAGATGCGATTGCAAGCTGCAACAAATGCAATTATGCGGCGAATGTGGAAAGGGCTGAAATAAAGGGGCAAGGGGCAAGGGGCAAGGGGCAAGGAGAAGAAAAACCTTTAGAGAAAGTTTCTACGCCTGGGATGAAGACTGTGGAAGAGGTGAGCGGGTTTCTCAAGACAACGCCGCAGAAGCTGATAAAGACCCTTATCTATAATTCGGATAAAGGGGCGCTTGCTGTTCTTGTGCGGGGCGATTATGAATTGAACGAGGCAAAGCTCAAGAGGCTGCTTGATGCAGAGTGGCTTGCTCTGGCGGATGAACAAACGGTGAGACAGACCACCCATGCGCCGTCCGGTTTTGCGGGGCCGGTTGGATTAAAGGCAAAGATAGTTGCTGATTTCAGCGTGCAGGTTATCGTCAACGGCGTAACCGGCGCAAATGAGGCGGATGCGCATTTTGTCAATGTGAATTTGGACAGAGATTTCAAGGTTGACGCATTTGCGGATTTGAGGACGGCAGTTGCCGGAGACCTGTGCCCCCGCTGCGACGGCGGGGCATTGGAAATCAATAGGGGCATTGAGGTCGGCCATGTGTTCAAGCTCGGCACAAAATACAGCGAGGCAATGGGCGCGATATTTCTGAATGAAAAAGGCGAGGCGCAGCCCATGATCATGGGCTGCTATGGCATTGGCATCGGCAGGACAGCCGCGGCAAGCATCGAGCAGAATCACGATGAAAAGGGGATTATCTGGCCCATGCCTTTGGCGCCGTTTCAGGTGCATCTTGTTCCTGTGAATGCGAAAGACAAACCGACCATGGATGCGGCAGAGGCGATTTACAAAGACCTGCGCGACGCGGGCATTGACGCGCTCATGGATGATCGGGATGAACGGGCAGGGGTAAAATTCAACGACGCGGATTTGATAGGCATACCGGTAAGGATTACCATCGGCAGCAAGGCGCTCAAGGAAAATTCCGTTGAAATAAAAATGAGAAAAGCTGTTGATGTGGGTTTGATAAAGATAGCGGATGTAAAGAAAAGGGTTTTAAATATTATGGAGCAAGCCGACCGTGTCGGCGTAATTACGGCAACACAGTTGCCTCAGTCCCCATGAAAGAATATCTCGCCACTTTCGGCTCAACGCACAAAGTTTTGAAGGCAGAAAAGATTTTAAAAGAAAAAGATATACCGTTCAGGCTCATGCCTACGCCGAAAACGCTCTCCGCCTTTTGCGATATCTGCGTTGCCTTTCAGGAACAAGACAGAGAAGCCGTTGAAAATGCGCTGCAGGGTGCAGGAGTGAAAGCGGCGGCGATTTACCGAAAGCAAGGAGATGAATATGTTAAAGTGCAGTTTTTGCGGCAAGGAAAGTGAAACAGTGATAAGGATAGCTATTGACAAAGATTACGACCGGCTCACCGTAAAACATGATGTCAAGTATGCATGTCCGGAGTGTTCAAAAAAGAAAGAGGAGGAAAAAAGAAAAGGCAGACTAAAAGTCTAAGAGTCTAAAAGCCTATAAGTTTAAAAACTTTTAGGCTTGTAGGCTTTTAGGCTGTATTTCCTATGAAACTGACTCTCATCACACCCCGACAGGGAACTGGAAATGAAAAAAATATCTACGACTACCGCTATGTCGCCAGATTTATTTTTTCCAGGGCATATTCAGGCTATCTCCTGGCAATTCCTACATTGGCAGCGCTCACGCCGCCTGATGTGGAGATCAAGGTCGTGGATGAAAATATCGAGCCTATTGATTTTGACGCGCCTACCGACCTCGTAGGCATCAGCGTGCGCACCATGTTCGCGAAGCGGGCGTATGAGATTGCATCGAAGTTTAGCGAACGTGGCGTCAAGGTAGTCCTGGGCGGCATCCACACATCCATGCTTCCTGAAGAGGCGAGCCAGTATGCAGACAGCATTGTTGTGGGTGAAGCGGAAAATGTATGGCATGAATTGTTAGACGATTTTAAGAACGGCAGGTTGAAGAAGGTTTATAAAAGCGCATCGCATCCGGTTCTTACCGAGTGCCCCATGCCCGACCGCAGTCTGCTCAAGAATGACAAATATCTCCTTCATATCGTCCAGACCACAAAGGGATGCCCGTTCTTCTGCGATTTCTGCTCTGTCCATGCGTTTGACGGGACAAAGATCAGGCACCGCTCTCTGGAGCAGGCGATTGCCGATATCAAAGCAACGCAGCATGACCGGATCCGTGAAAGAAAGAAGGCAATATTTTTTGCCGACGACAATATCGTTGCGGACAGAAAATATGCAAAGGCGTTTTTAAAAGAGTTGATGCCGCTGAAGATTGGCTGGTCGTGCCAGGCGAGCCTGAATGTGGCGCGGGACGATGAGGTGCTGCAGCTCATGGCAGAGAGCGGCTGCGGCGGAATATTGATTGGTTTTGAGTCAATCGCTGAAGATAACCTGAAACAGATGAATAAAAAAATAAACCTGACGCAGGACTTCAGCACGGCAATACAAAAGATACATTCCCATGGCATCCTTGTTCAGGGTTCTTTTATCGTAGGCCATGATAATGACACTAAGGAGACCTTTCAAAAACTGGCAGACTTCATTAACAACAACAATGTGCTCTTTGCCCTTATCAGCATCCTTACGCCCTTTCCTGGCACAGGCCTTTTTAAGAGGCTGGAGGGGGAAGGAAGGCTGCTCCATAAAGACTGGGAAAGATATGATTCCAAGACCGTTGTCTTCAGGCCTAAAAATATGACTCCCCTTGAATTAAAAAGAGGTTTTATGCATGTCTATAGAGAGGTCTATTCATTCAAATCTATTTACCGGAAACTTAAATATTTCTGGGAAAAGGATTTCTGGAATGAACAGAACAGGAGATACCCGATTAAATTCAAATACAGGATACTGTTTTCCGCTCGGCTCTTGACATATCTGCCGACCGCTGATATTGAGCGCATCAAGTTTATCTTCAAGATACTGCCGTGGGTGTTTGACAAAAGGGTCAGGCTGACCACCATCATAACGCTTATGGCTTATAATGATTATGCGTATGGTTTAAGAGAGGAGTAAACAATTGGAAGTCCGAACACGCTTTGCGCCCAGTCCGACAGGCTATCTCCACATAGGCGGGGCAAGGACCGCCTTGTTCAACTGGCTCTTTGCGCGGCATCATAAGGGAAAATTTATCCTGCGGATTGAGGATACGGATGTTGCGCGGTCAACAGAGGAATCGACTCAGGCAATCCTTGACGGGATGCAGTGGCTGGGGCTCAACTGGGATGAAGGGCCGTATTTTCAGAGCAAGCGTTTTGAGCTCTATCGGGAGCATGCATACAAATTTCTTGAAATGGGCAAGGCCTATAAATGCTATTGCGCCCCTGAAGAGCTGGAACAGAGGCGCAAGGATGCCCTTGCGCAGGGCAGACCGCCAAAGTACGACGGAAGGTGCAGGGATATAGAGTCAAAGGGTCAAAGAGTCACAGAGTCAAAACCACAGAACAAACCATTTGCAATAAGATTCAAGGTGCCTCCCGGGACAACCTTGGTCAAAGATATTATCAAGGGAAATATCGCGTTCGATCATAACGAGATAGAGGATTTGATTATTCTGAGAAGCGACGGGACTCCCACCTATAATCTCTGCGTTGTTGTTGACGACGCAACCATGGAGATAACCCATGTGATAAGGGGGGATGACCATCTCAACAACACACCAAAGCAGATCATGCTCTACGAGGCCTTTGACTATCCGATTCCAAAATTTGCCCATCTCCCGATGATTCTCGGTTCTGACAAAACACGGCTGAGCAAGCGCCACGGCGCCACATCGGTCATATCATACAAGGAGATGGGGTATCTTCCCCATGCGCTTGTGAACTATCTGGCGAGGCTCGGATGGTCTTGCGGAGACCAGGAGGTATTTACCATTGAAGAGCTTACAGAAAAATTCTCCCTGGAAAATGTTGGAAAATCATCTGGTGTATTTAATCCGGAAAAGTTGCTCTGGCTCAATCATCATTACATAAAAGAGTCAGGGCCTGATGAACTGGCAAAACTGCTGCTCCCGTTTCTGGAGGCAAAGGGATATGATGTAGGGGCGAACCTTGTGTTCGCCCCAAAAGGGCGATTACAAGAATCGCCCCTACCGGCCATCGTAAAAAATCTCCAGGAAAGGAGCAAGACCCTGGTGGAAATGGCTGATGCCGCCGAATTTTATTTTAAGGAAGATATTGTCTATGAA
>JACQEJ010000106.1 GCA_016200645.1 Deltaproteobacteria bacterium
AGATAAAGAATGAAAAACGAGGGAAATACCTCTGACAAGATAATACAATTACTAAAAAACAGTAAACATCCCTACCTTTCCGGGCAGACTTTAAGCAAGTCTTTGGGTGTATCAAGGACAGCGATATGGAAACACATAAAGACAATAAAAGGGATGGGGTATGCCATAGAGGCAAGTCCTGCGCTGGGATACAGATTAAACCTGCAAGACCTGCCTTTCAATAAAATTGAAATCTCCTCAAATCTGAAAACATCTTTTGTCGGCAGGGATATTTCTTTTTATAAAGAGATAGGTTCAACCAATGACACTGCCAAAGAACTTGCCGCACACGGCGCGGAACAAGGTTTTGCAGTTGTAGCCGACTCTCAAAAAAAAGGCAAAGGCAGACTTGGCAGAAGATGGGAGTCACCCGAAGGGGTAAATATCTACACATCCGTTATCCTGCGCCCGGACATATCCCCTGTGTTTGCGCCTCAACTGACGCTTGTTGCTGCGGTTGCGGTTGCAGAGACAATCTCGCAATTCTCAAATAAGCCAGCAGCAGTCAAATGGCCGAATGATATTCTCATAAATTCAAAAAAGGTTACGGGTATTTTGACAGAGATGAGCTCTGAAATGGACAGAATAAACTTTGTAATTATCGGAATCGGCGTGAATGTGAATATGATAAAAAGGATGTTCCCGGAAGAGTTAAAACACATTGCGACATCATTAAAGGAAGAGGGCGGCAAAGAGATTTCAAGAACAGATTTTATCCAAACACTTTATTTGAATCTGGAAACATGGTATAAAAGGTATCTAAAAGATGGGTTCGCGCCTGTTCGCAAGGCATGGACAGACTATTTTACTATGGCGGGTAAAAGAGTAAAGGTTCAGCAGCAAGGAAAGACTGCGGAAGGCATTGCCGTTGGCATTGATAATGACGGCGCGCTTCTGCTGAGAGAAAAAAGCGGAAATGTTGCGAGAATAATATCGGGAGATGTAACAGCATGAAAATCCCATTTACCAAGATGCATGGGCTGGGAAATGATTTCATCGTCGTTGACTGCCGAAAGAAAAAGATTGCCGGACTTTCTCGGCTGATGAAAAAACTTTCTCACCGTCAATTCGGCATCGGCTTTGATCAGGCGCTCATCCTCCTGCCGTCAAAAAAGGCGGATTTCAGGATGGATATCTACAATGCGGACGGCGGAAGGGTGGAGATGTGCGGCAACGGCATAAGATGCTTTGCGAAATATATCTGGGACAGAAAGCTGTCAAAGAAAGATGTCCTTGAAATCGAAACCCTTGCCGGCATCATCAAGCCCAAACGCGCTGGCAAGATGGTAACCGTTGATATGGGCGAACCGATACTGGAGGCAAAAGATATTCCGGTGAATCTAAACGGCAGAATAATTAAATATCAGTTAACATTTGAAAAAGTAGCGGATTTTCCAAGCCTCCAGCCTCCAGCCTCCAGCCTCTCATCTTTTGAGATAACCTGCGTCTCCATGGGCAACCCGCACTGCGTGATATTTGTTGACAAGGTAAAGAGCTTCCCGGTCACGCAATACGGCCCGCTCATAGAAAATCATCCGCTGTTCCCCAAAAGGACAAATGTGGAATTCGTAGAGGTAGTCAGCAAAAAAGAACTGAACATGCGCGTCTGGGAGCGGGGAAGCGGCGAAACCCTTGCGTGCGGCACAGGCGCATGCGCCGCGGCTGTGGCTGCGAACCTGAACGGCCTTGCCGGAAGAAAGGTCGTCATTCACCTTGCAGGCGGAGACCTGAAGCTTGCATGGTCTGAAAAAGATAATCATGTGTATATGACAGGCCCTGCGGCAGAGGTGTTTGAAGGGGCAGCGGAGGCTTAACCGGTGGATTCCATTTCTTACATACGAAAAAAGAAAAATGACATTCGGAATGTGGTGATCGTCTATCCGTTCACCTATATCAATACCTATTATGCCCTCCCCCCTATTGCCGCCGAATATATGCAGGCAGGGGTCACTGCAACAGGCAGAAAGGCAACGCTTCTGGATATGCGCTATGAGACCGACATTCAAGCGCATTTGGAGACCGCTGACCTCGTTTGCCTCTACGGCTATTTTGAAGATTGTTCCATATTCGGCAAATGGCATATCCATGTTATCCCCGAAATCATGGCTCAGATACCCAATAGCACCCCGGTTGTTGCAGGCGGCACGGGATTTACAGACCCTGATGCAATATTTCAGATATATGAGAAGATTGATGTCATTATCCGTGGAAATCCCGATATCCCCATTATGGAGCTCCTGAAGCAAGGCTCCCCTGAAAATATCAAAAATCTTGTCTACCGCCGGGGGGATGAAATCATCTATACGGAGCGCATCATCCATGACCTCCCGGAAGATATTTACCCGAGAAGAGATATGAGAAACCCCAAATATAACTATCATGCGATGGGAATAAAAGCCGACCTGATACGGGCAGCGGTCGGGTGCAATTACCGGTGCGCATTTTGTTTTGAGTACGGAAAAAATTTTGACGGCAGATTCCTTCGCTGGCAGGGGAGGTCGGCCGGAAGCTTATTTGACGAACTAAAGGAGATTGATGCCCCTATAGTCGGCTGGGTTGATGACGATATGACTACTGATATGAAGATGCTGGAGGGGCTTTCAGACCTCTTGCTTAGGCATAAGGTCCGCAAGCTTTACATGGGGACCGGAAGGATAGACCATGTGCTCAAAAGCAGCGTGGAAACCCTGAAAAAGATGGAACGGGCGGGGTTTGTCGCATTGAGCTTCGGCGTCGAATCCCTGAAAAGCGAGACGCTGAAATTCTACGGAAAAGGACAAACGCCGGAAGGCATAGAAAAGGCTATGTGCATGATGCAGGAGACCAATATTTTACTGGTCTGTAATTTTATCCTCGGCTCTCCGGGCGAGACGGAAAAGGATATGATGGATATGCTCTGGTTCGGACGAAGATGGAATGCAGACACGCTGGTAACCAACAGGTTTCGGCTTCAAGAAGGCTCTCCGATGAAGGGACTTATCTATGACCCTGAAACAAACAAGATCAGACCCGGCATGGAAAGGATAGAGGGTGATGAGCTTGCGAGGATTAAGCGCACGATTAAATTTGCCCAAAGGACGCCGCTTCGGATACTGTTAACCCTGCTGAAGCTTTACCGCCACGAGGGAATGTTTATAGACCCTGCATATTTGTTTTGCTCTGTCCTTGAAACCGTGACGAAACATACATGGCTTGAGAAGACAAAGGTGTTTCCGGCGCTTCTGAGGGTGATGAAAAGATTCCTTCTCTTTTCTTTTGTCCGCAGCGCGTTCAGATTGGTTGGCATTATAGTCACGCCGCCATTAAAAGGAATAAACCGGATGTTTGAGTTTATAGATAAACGATTGGGCATTTCTACTGCTATCCTTCCGGGACTATTTTCATACCTTGATAGAAAGGTGTTCAAAAAGCAAAAGACTATGGCGCAGGTTGCAGAGAAACGCACTGTATAGCATGGCTATCCGCAACGGCTTGGCATTTCGGCGAGACTACAAACCTCTGCCTTCAGATCTACCCCAGCGGAAAATGACAGGCGGCAAGTCTTGCGTCCGTTCTCGGCATGAGCAACGGCGTTTCTACCCTGCACCTCTCCTGCGCATAGATGCAACGCGTGTGAAACACGCATCCTGAAGGCGGGTTGATGGGGCTCGGTATTTCACCCTTGAGGATGATCCGTTTTTTCTTTTGCTTGGGATCGGGGATCGGGACTGCGGAGAGCAATGCCTCGGTGTAGGGATGCACGGGATGACGATAAATCTCTGCGGATGTTGCTATCTCCATAATCTTTCCGAGATACATAACCGCAACCCTGTGGCTCAGATATTCCACAACCCGCAGATCGTGGGCGATAAAGAGGTAGGTCAAGTCAAACTCCTTCTGCAAATCCTTAAAGAGATTTATAATCTGCGCCTGAATTGAAACATCCAGAGCGGATATCGGTTCATCGGCTATGATAAACTTCGGATTCAAGGCCAGCGCCCGCGCAATGCCGATCCTTTGCCTCTGGCCTCCGCTGAATTCATGGGGATAGCGCCCGATGGAATCCCTGGGAAGGCCGACGATGTCAATAAGTTTCTGAGCCTTTGCTGTTTTTTCTGCGCCCCTTGCTATACCGTGAATTGTCAATGCCTCTCCGACAATCTCCCCTACCGGCATCCTTGGATTCAGCGATGCGTAAGGGTCTTGAAAGATTATCTGCAGTTCCCTGCGCACAGGTTTCAGCTCCTTTGCTTTTAAATGAGTTATGTCCCTGCCGTCAAAGATTATCTTGCCGGAGGTAGGCGGAGTAAGCCTTGCGACAACTCTGCCAAGAGTTGACTTCCCGCACCCGCTTTCTCCCACAAGCCCGAAAATCTCCCCCTTCTCCACGGAAAGACTCACCCCGTCAACAGCATGGACAATGCCGTCCGTTTTTTTGAATATCCCGCCGCGGGCGGGGAAGTGCTTTGTGATATTATTTAATGTGAGAAGTGGCATAGGGTAATGTGTTTGTTGCGGTTTGTGTTAAGTCCTTGGCTTTTTCAAGGGCTTCATCAATCTGTTTGAGTATGGATAAAACAAGATGTTTATCAAACATAGACACCCTCTTTTTCTATCCGTTCTTTAAGAAAAGGATTCATCTTTTCCCGAATACGAACAATATCGACATGTTTCTGCATAAGACTTTCAATATTTTCCTTAATATGCACCAGTGTAAACGGATTAGGTGTCTTTGTCTTGATGCAGATGTCAACATCACTGTCGTCCCGAATCTCATCTCGTGCAGCTGAACCAAATATCCCTATCTCCAGAATGCCATATTCCTCAGCATAATTTTGTTTGAAATCACGCAAAATAGATAGAATAGCATCTCTTCCCATTTTTCACCTCCGTTAGTAATCTATCGTTGTTTGTATTATATCTATAAAATACCGATAACTTCAACCATCATGCCTTATAACACGCCGCCCAATGACCCTTCTTCACCTCTACCAACTCCGGCTCATGCTCTGTGCAGCCTGTGTCTGCTTTCGGACATCGGTCGTAAAAACTGCATCCTGCCGGAAGATTCAGAAGCGTACATCACTGCCACATTATCTACTGTCTCTGCAACAACGCCAAGGTCGTGGGTAATCAAAATCATCGCCATATAAAGCTGCTTTTGCAAACCTTGTATCAATTCCAGAATTTGCGCCTGTATGGTAACATCAAGGGCAGTTGTAGGTTCGTCTGCGATCAAGATATTCGGATTGCACGAAAGCGCCATTGCAATCATCGCCCTTTGTCTCATGCCGCCGCTCATCTGATGCGGATAGTCTTTGATTCTTTTTTCAGGGGATGGGATGCCAACGAGTTTCAGCATCTCTATGGCTTTATTTTTAATCTCGCCTTTAGACAGATTTTGATGCAGAGAAATTGCCTCTGAAATCTGATTGCCGATGGTCAATACCGGATTGAGCGATGTCATGGGCTCCTGAAATACCATCGCAATCTCGGCTCCCCGTATCTTCCGCATCTCATCTTCGGAAATCTTGAGCAGGTCTTTCTCTCTGACTCTTTGACTCTCTGACTCTTTGACTCTATAAAGCACTTCGCCTTTTATAACTCTGCCCGGAAACGAGACAAGCCTCATAATGGAAAGCGCGGTAACGCTCTTCCCGCACCCGCTCTCGCCCACAAGGCCGAGGGTTTTGCCCTTCTCAAGGCTGAAGCTCACCCCACGCACGGCCTTGACCTGGCCGGCATCGGTAAAGAAAGAGGTGTGGAGGTCGGTTACAGTGAGTAAGGGTTTTGGCATAGTGTTTTGGTTTTAAAACCTTAAGGTTTGAATTACTGTAATTCAAGGCTTTAGCCTTGAGACTTTTCAATGCCCGGATATATGCTGTCTATCTTATCCTGAATCTCTATTGTTTTCTTCAGAACAGCAACTATCCCGCAGTAATGTTTTATATCATCAAGAGACAGCGCCCTGTCCTTTCTATCCTTGAGCCATTTATCCAGAACCTGATAGCCGCCTATCCGGTATTCCCAGACCTCTGGCAGTATGCCCTCAAAATACTGGTCATTGTTTATAAAGAGCTTGCCTTTTTCGTATTTCAGTTTTTCAACTTTATTATCTCCTTTGCCTTGAAATCTGGCAATGGACTGGCCGAGTTCCTCTGGTTTTAGAAGATGCAAATCAACAAGTCTTTTGCCGTATTCTCCTATCTTCTTAAACAG
>JACQEJ010000107.1 GCA_016200645.1 Deltaproteobacteria bacterium
GGACGGCAGAGGCTCATATTGAAATTTTTCAGGACAAAACAAATTTTGCAGCGCTTCTTTCCCCGACCCCAGCGCCTTCGTATTTTGCATTGCAAGGCAGGTTTCCAGAGGCTTTGTTGCAGCACGTTCATTGGGGTCTTGTCTCAAGGAAATTTTGATCCACACTGCCGTGCTATCTGCGCTGTGAAAATGGTTTTGTCCTGAAAAATTTTAATATGAGCCTTCAAATATTAGGCCGAAATTTTGGATGCTTCCCTAATACCATTTCATTAAGGCATTATGGATATTGGTTTGAAACATGTTGATTAAACCTCTTGTTGAAGTAAAAAAACTAACAAAAATTTTTAACGGCCTTAAGGCGGTAGATGACATCTCCTTTGAAATGTATCCCGGCGAGATACTCGGTCTTCTGGGCCCCAATGGGGCCGGCAAGACCACAACCCTGCAGATGCTTTTGGCCCTTACCATTCCTACATCGGGGGCAATTAAAATTTTCGGACTTGACCTTGAAAGCAACAGAGAAAAGATACTGCACGATGTCAATTTTTCCTCAAGCTATGTTGCCATGCCCTATTCCCTGACGGTTATGGAAAACCTCCTGGTCTTTGCAAGGCTGTATGATATAAAAAATCCGCAGGCGCAGATACTGAAGCTTCTTAATGATTTTGAAATAATGGATATAAAAGACAAGGCTGTGAGAAATCTCTCGTCAGGCCAGATAACCAGAGTTTGCCTTATTAAGGCGCTGCTCAATGACCCGAAGATATTATTTCTTGATGAGCCGACCGCAAGCCTTGACCCGGATATTGCGGATAAGGCCAGAAGACTTTTAAAAAAGATAAAAGAGGAACAAGGCATTTCCATCCTTTACACATCGCACAATATGCGGGAGATGGAAAATATGAGCGATAGGATTATATTTTTGGATAAAGGTAAAATCATTGCCATGGGCAGGCCGGAAGAAATAAGAGATAAGTTTAAAGAAGAAAGCCTGGAAGAGGTATTCCTTAAGATAGCGAGGAAGACATGAAAATAAATAGGATACTTGCCCTTGTCATCCGTCATCTTTATCTCTATAAGAGGAGCATCCCGCGCTTGATGGAAGTCTTTTACTGGCCGTTTTTGGACCTGGTGGTCTGGGGTTTTATTACTATCTACCTGACCAGATTCAGAGGGATATTGCCTAACTTTATTGCATTTTTGCTTGGGGCATTGATTTTGTGGGACATACTTTTCAGATCTCAGCAGGGTTTATCCGTATCCTTTTTAGAGGATATGTGGGCGAGGAATCTTTTGAATATCTTTGTAAGTCCCATAAGCCCCATTGAATATATATCCGCCCTTATGCTGGTAAGTATTGTAAAGCTTCTGCTTGCCAGCGCTGTGATGGTTTTATTTGCATGGCTTTTCTATTCCTTTAATATATTTTTAATCGGCGCAGCCCTTATACCGCTTATATCCAATCTGGTAATTATGGGCTGGATACTGGGGATTGTTACTATGTCCCTCATCTTGCGACTGGGACAGGAGGCAGAGGTTCTTGCCTGGGCTGTTGCATTTCTCTTCCAGCCGGTATCAGCGGTATTTTACCCTGTTTCCGTGCTGCCTACTTTTCTTCAGGCTATTGCCAAGTTCATACCTGCCTCTCATATCTTCGAGGGGATGAGGGCGATTATTGCCGGCAGCAGCTTCCCGACTTCAGACCTCTTATGGGCAACGGGTTTAAATCTTTTATACCTCATAGCAGCGCTCGTATTTTTTCGCTGGAATTTTAGAATGGTTAGGAAAAAGGGGCTGCTGGCAAAGGTGGGAGAGTAGAACAAAAGCAGCATGCTTAAAATTTTTGCGGGCTTTGCCGGTTGCCGTCTTCGGTTATCCTGATGGGAAAAACGCAGGGCTGTTCGTAAGGGCTATGCATATCTACTTTTCATTTTTTGCTATCTGGTATTGATAAGGGCATGATAAAAACTTGGTTTGAGATAGAGGCGAGGGGGCATGCGAGGGGAGCGGAATCAGCCGCCGCTGTGCTGATAGCGTTTGGAAGCCCAGGAATACTGGAATTGGAAGAGGACAAGGATGGCGAGAAGATTATCAAGGCGTATATTCCAGCGGATACATCCCTTAACAAAAACAGGATGTTGCTGAGGCAAGGGCTTAAAAAATTCGGCTGGACATACACGGGCGGTTTTTTTGAAAATGCAGATTGGCTTACCAAATGGAAAGAACATATTAAACCGATAAGGATTTCTCACAGGCTGACCATAAAGCCGACATGGAAAAGGGTTGCGCAACAATCCGGAAGAATAATTGTAGAGATCGACCCGGGCATGGCGTTTGGGACAGGTTCTCACGCGTCAACTGCCATGTGTCTCAGGGCAGCGGATAAACTCTCCCGCGAAATCCAAGGGAAGCGAGTTCTTGATGTTGGGACCGGCTCCGCTGCCCTTGCCATCACTGCTGCAAAACTGGGTGCGCGAAAGGTGGTAGGCCTCGATATAGATCCTGAGGCTGTAAAGGTTGCGAGAAAAAATGTGAAGCTCAACAATGTGGGGAAAAATATCAGTATAACCGGCAGGCCTCTGGAGAAGATAAAGGGGGATTATTTTATAATCTTTGCAAATATCATTGCCGAAGAGCTTGTGAAAATCGCCCCTCTTCTTACGGAGCGTCTCCAGCATAATGGATTTTTGATATTGTCAGGCATATTAAAGGAAAGGGTTCAAGATGTTCGGATTGCATACAGAAGGGAGGGACTTAACCCTTTTAAGGCTTATACTAAAGGAGAGTGGGCGTGTCTGATATTCCGTAAGACGCCTTTATTGAGGAGGGAAGGCAGCCGGTTTTGCAGCAAGGCATGAATTTAGTGCCTGAAATGTCTGATGCCGGTGAACACCATAGCTATACCATGTTCATCCGCAGCCTTTATCACTTCCTCATCTCTTACAGAGCCGCCGGGCTGGATAATGGCAACAACGCCAGCCTCTGCTGCCTTGTCAACATTATCCCTGAACGGGAAAAATGCGTCTGACGCCATAACGCACCCTTTTACCTCCAGCCCTGCATCCTTTGCCTTCATAATCCCAAGTCGCGTGGAATCAATGCGTGACATCTGGCCTGCGCCGATGTTACGGTTTTTAAATCTTGCGCGCACTCAATATCCGTTGTCTGGACAAGCAGGCCGCCGCCGACTTTTTTTAAATCATAATTGGTGGGCAAAGCCCACCCTACAGTATGCGCTTTGAATTCCGGTATCTCAAGCAGCCTCAAATTTTTCTTATCTCTTAATACCTTGAGCGCATCTGCGTCAAAGCCTGGCGCTGCAATTGCCTCAAGAAAGAGCCGGCTCATCTTTTGCGCAGTTTTTGCATCAAGGTTTCTGTTGAGGGCAATAATGCCGCCGAATGCAGACACCTTATCGCATGACAGGGCTTTTTCATAGGCATCCAAAAGGCCTTTCTTCGACATGGCTACGCCGCAGGGGTTGTTGTGCTTTATTATTATACAGCTCGGTTCATGAAATTCCTTTGCAAGTTCAATAGCTGCATTCAAATCTAAAATGTTGTTGAATGAAAGTTCTTTGCCGTGAAGCTGCCTTGCGTTTGCTATGCAAGGCTCTTTTTTATCATGCAGAGTCTCTCTGTAAAATGCAGCCTGCTGATGCGGATTTTCTCCGTATCTCAAATCCTGAACCTTTTCAACCTGCATGGTGAAGGTGTCCGGGAAATTCTTTTTTACCACATCATCTTCTATCCTGCCGAGATAGTTGGATATTGCCCCGTCGTATCGCGCAGTGAGTTGGAACACCTTTTTGGCAAGCTCAAATCTGGTTTGCGGCGAAAGGCTGCCGCCGCTCTTTTTAATCTCATCAAGAATACTTTGGTAGTCTGAAGGGTCTACAATCACAGCCACATCCTTGTGATTCTTGGCAGCAGCCCTGAGCATTGTGGGCCCGCCTATGTCTATATTCTCAATCGCATCTTCAAGTGAGCAGCCTTTTGCAATCGTATCTTCAAACGCATATAGATTTACAACCACCATGTCTATGGGCAGAATGCCGTGCTCTTCCATTTGCTTTGCATGCCCTTTATCGTCCCTTCTTCCCAGTATGCCGCCGTGGATTTTGGGATGAAGCGTTTTAAGCCTGCCGTCCAGCATTTCGGGAAAACCGGTATAATTGGATATGCCGATAACAGGTATGCCAGCTTTCTTAAGAAGCTCGGCTGTTCCTCCTGTGGATATAATCTCTACGCCCTGTTTTGACAATTCCTTGGCAAATGTTTCAATCCCGTTTTTGTCAGTAACGCTGATAATGGCCCTTCT
>JACQEJ010000101.1 GCA_016200645.1 Deltaproteobacteria bacterium
AAAAACAACTATATGGATCTCAAAACTCTCTTTAAACATAGTTTTATTTATTCAGATAATCTTGTTCAATTATACAAAACTTTGGTAGCGTAGAAAAAAGGAGACCTGAATAAAGTAATCGCCCTCCTAATTATGGTAAAAATAGTTTTGATGAGAAACTAAAGCCATAAGAAAGGATAGCGATATGGGTGTTAGCCCATGCACTACCAATATCACGATAGATTTTGATTGTCAATTCAGAGTGGAGATAAAGGACGGCAGTTTAACGACAATCCTTTCGGCCTTTTGTAAGTTGCTGCCGCAGATGTTAAAGGATTTTATAGAAAAGGTTGTTGTAGGGCTTGGCGAATATGCAATGGGGCTTAAGAAGAAGCCCTTTTGCTGTGATGAGTGCGGCAATGACGGAGAGTTTATCTGGAAGACAAGACATGGGAAAAAAACAAAGATACTCACTGTCTTCACATGGGTAATATTGCATCAGTTGCAGGTTCAATGCAAGAAGTGCGGGAGTAAGATGTATCTCCTGAGGAAGCTGCTCGGCATGGAGCCGATGCAAAGGATACCGGTTGACACATACAGGAAGCTGGGTCTGATAGGGAGCCTTACGACATACAGGGTATCTGAAAAGATACTTACCATGTTTGGGTGGGCCGTAGACAAGATGACAGTATGGAAAGCAGTGCAAAAAACAGCCCAGGAGATAGACTTCAAATTGGACCCCGAAGAAAAACCCAGTGGAGAAGCGGACGGCACAGGGATTGGCATCAATGGGATAAAGAAGCGCGGCAAGGAACTAAAGGTGTTTGTTCAATATAAACAGGGTGGTGGGGTAAGGGTTGCCGGTGTTCATATAGGGAATTACAACGGAGGGTGGGAGAAGCTTTTTAAGAACAGCCTGGGGGTTTTAAAGGGATTTAAGAAGTTTCTCCTTATTACGGATGGAGATACCTCGATATTTGAGGGCTTAAAGGATAAGGTTTCGGTCATATTCCAACGTTGCCTTTGGCATATACCTCATCAACTGAAATATACGCTCTGGAAGGACAAAGACAAGATAGTGCGCAAGAGTAGGGAATGGCTTCATGTAATGAGCGAGGTTCTGGAGATATGTGCCATACGTCCCCTGGTAGACTGCGAAGAGACGATAAAAGCAATGATCGCATCCAAGAAGGAGCGTCTAACGAAGGTAATAGAGTATTGCAGGGAGAGGGAATATAAAGCCACAGTAGAATATCTTGAAAATGCCAAAGACAACATGTTCACCGCCATAAACAACAGGCTTCATGGGAAAACGACAAGCAGGGTGGAGAGGGTTTTCAAAACAGTGAACATGAGGATCAATGTCGGCAAGTGGAGCGTTGACGGCGGTCTAAATGTCACGAAGGTACGACTTGCATATTATTACAATGGATTTGATGCTTGATACTTAAAAAAGGGAGGGTGTTGCCAGGTCTCCTATTGACAACGCTACCAATATTTTGTTATGGAGAAAGGCCGGCTTTGCCGGCCTTTTGTTTTGCCTGGGAAATAAAAGATGCGACTGGGCACCATCTTAAAAATCAGAGACGAACCGATTCTCAAGGCCATTTATGAGGCCGTTACAGCCGTTCATGCGCAGGCATATCTTGTGGGCGGGGTAGTGCGGAATCTTGCTTTATCCCGGCCTTTGGGTTTTGACTACGATATTGCATTGTCCGGGAAAGTGAAAGAGATTGCCAATCTTCTTGCGGAACGGCTGAACGGAAGCCCGTTTGCGCTTGATAAAGAGACAGGGGCATATCGGGTGGTTGTAAAGAGTTGGGAGTTTGGAGTCGGGAGTTCGGAGTCGAAAGCGCAAATCCATATTGATCTTTTGCCGTTGAAGGGGAAGGATATTTCGGAGGATTTGAGAAAAAGGGATTTTACCGTCAATGCCCTGGCGTTGGATATCCATGCCCTGT
>JACQEJ010000100.1 GCA_016200645.1 Deltaproteobacteria bacterium
CGCCTTTATGAGTGTTGCGAGATTATCTTCGCCTGGGTCAGGCGCTCTGCCTCCAAAAGAAGGGTCTGTGTGGTTGTGAAAGACCGTGACAGCGCAGCCTGCATCTTCCAGAATCCTGTCCAGATAGCCTCTGCCCGCGCCATACATAAGATCAACTCCGATTTCAAGCCGGGCCTTTTTTATAACGGCCATATCTATCTTCTTCTTCAACCCTTCTGCATAAAACCGGAACGGTTCTATTTCTTCTAAAAGTTTTTTATGTTTCGCCTCTTCCATGGAAAGTTCCGAATAGGCAACCTCCAGCAGCATCTCATTCGCCCTTTTTTCTATCTCCTTTGTCACATCCGGCAGGGCAGGTTCGCCGGAAGGAGAGGAAAATTTCAGGCCGTTATATTCAGGAGGATTGTGGCTGGCGGTGATATTGATGCCGCCGCCTGCGTTTCTCCGCAGGATCTCAAATGAAACAACAGGCGTCGGCGTCGGCCCTTTTGTCAGAAAGGATTTAATGCCGTTTCCTGCCAGAATCCTTACAGCCTCCGAGGCAAACCTTTCACCCATAAAGCGGGCATCGTAGCCGACCACAACGCCTTTTTTGCCCTCCCCATGCGCCTTGAGATAATCCGCAATAGCCTGGGTTGCAACCCTGACCCTTTCAAAGGTAAAGTCCTCTGCAATAATACCGCGCCAGCCTGATGTGCCGAATTTTATGCCGTCCAAAAAGCCCTCCCTGATTAGCTCATGGCTGATGGCTAATAATTCACAGCTTTTACTATGAGCCATGAGCTACGAGCTATTTTTGCCACTTTGCTATCTTTTCCCTGTACTCCCTTGCCAGGTCTTTCGCCTTATCCATGGTTGCAGCCTCGGCTACCACATGGAAATAGGATTGGTCCTGGCTTGGGTATGTTATAACCCAGGCCTTATCGAAAATCACCTTTATCCCATCCACCAATTCTGATGTCTTGTCACGGGAATCCTCCATCATATGCCTCATTATCCTTCCCTTCATCTCCCATGAACACGGCGCCTTTTCCTTTATCATGAAGCTTGGCGGCACTTCTCTTAAAAGCTGGTGCAGCCGTATATCTTTTTTTGCCATCATCTCCAGTATCTTTACAATCGCATACATGCCGTCAAAGGCAGGCTGGAACTGGGGAAATATAAAACCGCCGGTATGCTCTCCCACAAAGACAACCCCTTGCTCCATTGCGGTTTCCATCATGCCCCGTGTTGTCGTCTTTGTCCTCTTCACGGAAAAATCATAGATATCCGCCATCTGGTCTATGATCATAGACGCTGTAACAGGCACTGCAATCGATGGCTGAGTTGAGAGTTTGGAGTTTGGAGCGTTTTCTTTTTCCCTTGCCCCCACACCAAAATTTTTGGTGTTGGGGCTTGCCCCTTGCCCCTTGCCCCCTGCCCCTGTTCTTTGATATGATTTCATAGCCAGGAGCGTTATAAGATTCAATTGGGCATCGCCGTCAAGAATATCGCCGTTCTCGTCCACAAGAAATATCTTCTCTCCGCCGGCGTCAAGCATAACGCCGATATCCGCCCTGAGAGACCTGACAATGGATGAAAGCTGGTCAAGGGAGTTTTGAAAATCCTCCGCTGTCTTCGTTATCCTTGTTCCGTCCAGATTTGCATTCAATGCAATAACATTGCAGTTGAGTTTTCCGAGAATGGCTGGAAATATCCTTGAAGAGCTGCCGTAGGCATAATCCAGAAGCACTTTGAAGTTTGCCTTTTGTATCGCCTCCGCGTCAATGGAAGACATAAAACCGTTCTGGTAATACTCAAACCCGTGCACCGGAAATATCATCTCGCCGGTCTCTTCCATCCGGGCCCTTCTGAAATCTTCCCTGAAAAACAGCCTCTCAATGGCCTTTTCCTGATTGGGATGCAGATTTAATCCCTTGTTGTCAAAAAATTTAAGGTCTATGACATCAGTGTCAAAAGGACTCCGCCTTGTATGCACGCCGCCGACCTCGTTTCCGCTCTTTGCCAGATACCTTACAACAGGCATCGGCGTTACGCCGTAATCATGGATGTTGACGCCCGTGGAAAGTATGCCGGTCATGATTGCCCGGTTTATCATCCTGGAAGTCTTGTGCGCGTCCCTGCTGGTGGATACGGTAGAACCTTTTCTCAGGCTTGCCCCGTAGGCAGCGCCGAGTTTTGCCGCAAACTCGGGTGATATCTCGATATTGGCGAGGCCGGTTACACCGTATGGGCCGAATATGTTTTTGCTCCACTTTTCGCCCCATATAAGGCTGGATGCAAGGGTTGCGCCGTCCTCCACAATCTTGTGCGGCCAGACCTTTACGCCCGCCTTTACCGTGCTGGCCTTGCCGATACGACAGTTATCGCTTATAACAGCGCCTTCCGCAAGATATGCCCCTTCCCTTATATCAGACCTGCTTGCCACCACATTCTCCTGCAGCGCCGCCTTTTGTCCCAGGGAGACATTGTCCCAGATGATAGAGGAGATAACGGTTGCGCCCTCTTCAATTGCAGAATTATCCCCAATGATAGAGTCGGTTATCCTGCAATTGCCGCCTATCCTGCAATTGGCGCCTATGACAACCGAACCCTCCAGTTTGCAGGTAAAATCTACGCGGGAGTCTTTCCCAAGCCATACCCCCGGTCTGCCTACCTCTTCTCCGGGAATATTGACCTTCACCTTGCCATGGAGTATATCCAGATTTGCATGACGGTATTCATCAAGGCTGCCCACGTCCTTCCAGTAGCCGTCCGCTATATAGCCATACAATGGTTCTTTTCTTTCCAGAAGAAGGGGAAAAAGGTCTTTGCTGAAATCAAACTCTTGATTGGCCGGGATCAGATCAAGGATTTCCGGTTCAAGGATATAGATGCCGGTATTTATGGTGTCGCTGAATACCTCTCCCCAGCCCGGTTTTTCCATGAATCTGTCAATCCTGCCGTCCTCATTCGTTATTACAATGCCGAATGGAAGCGGGTTCTCTACCCTTGTAAGAACCATAGTGGCTTTGGCCTTTTTCTTTCTGTGAAACTCGATTGCCTTAACAAGGTCAAAGTCGGTGAGCAGATCGCCGCTTATAACAAGAAACGGTTTGTCGAGATGCTCCCGCGCATTCCTTACGCTTCCTGCGGTCCCAAGGTCATCCGAGGCCCCCACATAGGTCATCTTGACGCCAAACTTTGAGCCGTCGCCAAAATAGTTTTCTATCATCTCGGGGTGGAAATATAAAAGGGATATGAGGTCGGTTATCTTGCAGCGGACGAGGAGTTCTATGATATGTTCCATCATGGGTTTGTTCACCATCGGAACCATCGGCTTTGGCAGATTATTGGTCAGCGGTCTGAGTCTTGTGCCAAAACCGCCGGCCATGATTACAGCCTTCATAAATCCCCCAATTAACTACAGGTTAAGGTTAAGAAAAACTTTTTTGGTCTTCGTTTTCCACTCAACCTTAACCTCAACCTGTCTTTTCTATGCTGCCCATTTTACCAGTAAAAATTTTTATCGTCAAGGAAAAGGCATATCATTTTGTGTTGCGATGATAGGTAAAACCGCTGTATAATTCTACTTTACTCAAGAATCAACGGAGACTTGTGCATGGCCTATTTCTTAAGCGTATTGGGTTTAGTGCTGGTGATAGAAGGTTTGCCGTATTTTGCATTCCCCGCAAAGGTAAAGGAGTGGGCCGCTTCTCTTAAGGAGCTGCCGGAGAAGACGCTTCGCATCATGGGTTTTGCTTCCATTCTCGCGGGGCTGCTCCTTGTCTATCTGGGGAGGAGGGTGTTTTAGCGGTGAGAGGTGAGAGGTTAAAGGTCAGAGGTCAAAGGCCGAAAATCGGGAGCAGAGCCGGTTTTCACTGTTTACTGTTCACTGTTTACTGTTCACTGCTCTTTCTATCTTCTTGTGCCGGAGGCAAACCCATATCCACCTCTCTCTATAACGGAGAGAAGATAAGGATTGCGGTGCTTAAAGGGGTGAAGGAGTCGAAGATAGGCGGCGGGGCCCATCTGTCGCTGGTCAAATTAGGAAAAAGCGGTGGCATAACCGTAAATGACAGCATAATAGCCGAATCCTCTGTAACATTTCTTCCTGATAACGGGGTAATATATCTGAATGGCAGGCCATTCAGAGGCAAGATAGATGTAATAAAAGACGGCAACGGGCTTCTGGTGGTAAATGAACTGCCGTTAGAATTTTATGTCGCCGGACTTATCAACCACGAAATATCTTCAAAATGGCCGATAGAGGCTGTCAAGGCTCAGGCTGTCATAGCAAGGACATACGCCCTCTATCAGAAGAAAAAAAGGGGCAAAGGGCTCTACCATATGGAGGCGACAGTAACAGACCAGGTATATGCAGGAAGCACGGCTGAAGATGACCGCTCCCTTTATGCTGTCAAGGAGACGGTCGGTGAAGTTGTAACCTATGATGGGGAACCGGCGTTGACTGTCTATCATTCCAATGGCGGAGGCATGACCGAGGATCCTCAAAATGTCTGGGGCAAGGATTATCCATATCTGAAACAGGTGGAAAGCCCGTTTGATAAAGACGCTCCCAATTTTTTCTGGACATTGAATATAAGCCCCCAGGCTGTTGAAGCAGCGCTGAAGAACGTAGGTTATCAGGTAAGCGGTGTGCAAGACATAACTCCCTTATATACGACAAACAGCGGCAGGGTCGCAAAGATAAGAGTGCGCCACGGCAGCGGAGAATTAGAGATGAGCGGAGAAGAGCTAAGAAAAACCATTGGCTATGACAAACTCAAAAGCACCATGTTTACCGTTGAAATGGTGGACGGCTTATTTGTATTTAGCGGCAAAGGCTCAGGCCATGGGGTAGGGCTGTCCCAGTGGGGAGCCAAAGGCATGGCGGAAAAGGGATACAGCTATGCTGAAATACTGAAACATTTCTACCCCGGCACAAGGATTGAGCGGATATATTGATGCGCCCCGTTACAAACTCATATGATGGAAATCGTATGTGCTTAATAATAGTTGACTGTCTGAACAAAGGAGGTTCCTAACGGGGTGCAAATCGAGGATTTCAACTATCATCTTCCAAGTGAGCTTATTGCCCAACTCCCGTGCGAAAAACGGGATGAGTCACGGCTGATGATTCTTCATAGAAAAGATGGAACTATAAAACACAGAAAATTTTTTGAATTGACAGACTATCTGAAGCATGGCGATGTTGTTGCGCTCAATAATACAAAGGTTATTCCCGCAAGGCTCTATGGCAAGAAAACAACAGGCGGAACAGTGGAGATTCTTCTCATACAGAGATTGCAAACCGCAGATCAGAACTCTCTGTGGCGTTGTTTAATAAATCCATCAAAGGGACTGAAAAAGGGCTCTGAGATTTTATTCGACCATGGGATGTATGCCATGGTCATAGAGAAGGAGAGCGGCGCCTGGCTTATTAATCTTCACGCAGATACGGATATTGACAAGGCTATAGAGAATATTGGCACAATGCCCCTGCCGCCTTATATTAAAAGGGCCAGTGGAGAGAATAGAATCTCTGAGCTTGACAGAGAAAGGTATCAAACGATATTTGCGAAAGAAAAAGGGGCAATTGCAGCGCCGACGGCAGGGCTGCATTTCACGCCAGAGCTTTTAAAAATGATTCAGAATCTTGGGGTGGAAATTTTATACATCACCCTTCATACAGGTATAGGCACATTTAAGCCGGTAAAGGAAGCGGATATAACCAGGCACAGAATGACGCCTGAATATTACGACATCCATCCTTCTGCATTTGAGGCTGTAAGGAAGGCAAAACAGGAGAGAAGAAGAATCATCGCTGTCGGCTCAACAGTTACGAGGACGTTGGAAACAATGGTTAAGCAATCATGGGAAAACCCTCAACTTACAGGGAGCACAGACCTTTTCATTTATCCAGGATACAAATTCCATGTGGTTGATGCGCTGATAACAAATTTCCACCTTCCGAAAACAACCCTCCTTATGCTCGTGGCGGCGTTTGCCGGAATGGATTTCATCAAGATGGCGTATGCAGAGGCCGTTCAACTCCGCTACAGATTTTTCAGCTACGGCGATGCAATGATGATAATGTAAGTAGACCCACACACCAAAGATTTTGGCGTGGGGTAAAGTTTATCTTGACTCTTCTAATTTAAAACTGATAGGCTAATCACACTTTGAAAAGCAGTCTACAGGGAAGCCGGTGAAAGTCCGGAGCTGTCCCGCAACTGTAACCCTGCCCTTTTCCAAAAAGAAAAGGGAACTCTTTTGGCGCAATAAGAGCCACTGCCCTGAGATACATCGTAACCCATCCTATCCTATTTCGGGATGGGTTTTTTATTTTTATGCAAAAAGGACTCATACATATCTACACCGGCGAGGGAAAGGGCAAGACAACAGCGGCAATCGGCCTTGCAGTGAGAGCGGCTGGGCAGGGACAGAGGGTTTTGTTTGTGCAGTTCTTTAAGGTTGATGATGCGCCGTCCGGCGAAAAAGAGATTTTCAAAAACATTCCGCAGATAGAGCTACTCCGCTCAAATGTAAGACATCCGATATTTACGAAGGAAAAGACTGACGAGAAATCGGTTCAGAAATCAATTATTGAAACTTTTGAACTGGTTAAGCAAAAAGTTGACGAGAACAATATAAATCTTCTTGTGCTTGATGAAATAAACAGCGTCCTGTCAGGCGGCTGGCTGGATGTGAATAGCATGATAGATTTTCTGGAAAACAGGCCCGAAGGGCTTGAGGTGGTTCTGACAGGGAGAGATGCGCCGGTTGAACTGGTCAAGATGGCGGATTATATCACGGAGATGCTCAAGATAAAACACCCGTTTGACAACGGCGTGAAGGCGAGGAAGGGGATTGAATATTAAAGAAAGTCAAAAGTCAAAAGTCAAAAGTCAAAAGTTAAATGCAAAAGACTCCGAACTCCGAACTCCGAACTCAAAACTTATTTTCATCCTCGGCGGCGCAAGGAGCGGCAAGAGCGCTTATGCGTTGAAACTGGCGGAGTCAATTGCGGGGGAAAGATTATATCTTGCCACTGCAGAGGCATTGGATAAAGAGATGGCAGAGAGGATTAAAAAACACAAAAAGGAGCGGGGCAATAACTGGACAACGATTGAAGAACCGATGCGGATTGCGGATGTCATTGCAAAGGATAAAAAACATGCTGTGATATTGCTGGATTGTCTGACGCTGTGGCTGTCGAATTTAATTACGAATTACGAATTACGAATTACGAATTTAGATTCGCAAATTGCAAAACAGATTGCTTCTCTTATTTCTGCGTGCAAAAAGACAAAGGCAAACATTATCGTTGTTTCCAATGAGGTGGGGCTTGGCATTGTGCCTGACAATCCGTTGGCAAGGAGATTCAGAGACATTGCAGGCATCGCAAACCAGAAGATGGCAGAGGCTGCGGATGAGGTATATTTTGTGGTGAGCAGGATAGGGATGAGGATAAAATAAAAAAACAGGGAGGTTCTCAAATGTCCAAATTAGAACAAACAATCAGTTCCGTCAAGCCGGTAAATCCGGTCTTTTACGAAAAGGCGCAGAAGCGGCTTGATAATCTTACGAAGCCGCAGGGGAGTCTCGGCAGGCTGGAGGAATTTGCCGCGCGGATTGTGGCTGTCTGCGAAAATACCAGTCCTGCGCTGAACAAAAAGGCGATATTCACCTTTGCAGGAGACCACGGCGTGACAGAGGAGGGGGTGTCGGCATTTCCCAAAGAGGTTACGCCGCAGATGGTGTTGAATTTTCTGCGCGGAGGCGCGGGCATCAATTGTCTGGCGCGTCATGCGGGCGCGGATGTGGTGGTGATAGACATCGGCGTTGATTATGAGTTTAACCAAAATCCCCCCATCCCCCCTTTGCTAAAGGGGGGTGAGGGGGGATTGCTTATTTCAAGAAAAATCATCAGAGGCACAAAGAATATCCGCAAAGGCCCAGCCATGACACAGGAAGAAGCAATTAAATGTATTGAGGTGGGAATTGATCTGGCAAA
>JACQEJ010000008.1 GCA_016200645.1 Deltaproteobacteria bacterium
ACGCCGCAGCATGTGGTGGATAAGCTCATCGAGGCTGCGCAGAATCCGCGCAATCACCGCTATTCCGCATCCAAGGGGATTTACAAATTACGGCTTGCCATCGCGGATTGGTATAAAAGAAGATACGAGGTTGACATTGACCCCGACTCAGAGGCCATTGCAACCATCGGCTCCAAGGAAGGGCTTTCTCATCTTGCGCTTGCGATTATCGGGCCAGGGGATGTGGTTTTTGTGCCGAATCCGACTTACTCCATTCACACCTACTGCGTGGTGATTGCGGGAGGAGATGTGCGCAGCATCCCGCTTTTGCCGGGAAGGGATTTTTTTGAGGAGTTGATAAGCGCGGTGAAGCAGACATGGCCAAAGCCGAAACTCCTCATAATAAATTTCCCGCATAATCCCACGACCGAGTCCGTGGATTTGGATTTTTTCAAAAAGATTGTGGATTTCGCAAAAGAGCATGACATGATGGTGGTGCATGATCTGGCGTATGCGGATATTGTGTTTGACGGTTACAAGGCGCCGAGTTTTCTTCAGGTTCCCGGGGCAAAGGATATTGGCGTAGAGTTCTTCACGCTCTCAAAGAGTTACAACATGCCCGGATGGAGGGTCGGCTTTGCCGTGGGAAATAAACGAATGATTGCCGCGCTTGCCAGAATAAAGAGCTACATGGATTACGGCATGTTCCAGCCGATCCAGATTTCAGCCATCACCGCGCTCAACGGGCCGCAGGAGTGCGTGCATGAGATATGCGAGACATACCGGAAGCGGCGCGATGTGATGGTGGAGAGTTTTATCAAAGCAGGCTGGCCTATAGAAAAGCCGAAGGCTACGATGTTCGTCTGGGCGCGGATTCCCGAGCAGTTCAGAAAGATGGGTTCGCTGGAATTTTCCAAGTTTCTTCTGCATGAGGCAAAAGTGGCAGTATCGCCCGGCATCGGCTTCGGCGAATACGGCGACGAGTATGTTCGGCTCGCCCTGATTGAAAACGAGCACCGGACGCGGCAGGCGGCGAAGGGGATTAAGAAGGCGTTTGAGAAATAATAAATTTGGAGGTGAAATAATGCGAGACGTTACTTTTCAGGAGGCCCTTGAGATTATTGAATCCTTGCCGGAAGAACAACGGGAATCTCTTATTGAGATTGTAAAAAAACACTTGATAGAGGAGCGCAGAGACGCTCTTGCAAAAAGCATTAAGGAAGCAAAAGAGGAATATGCGCGCGGCGAGGTCAGGCAAGGAACAGTAGATGAACTCATGCGTGAGATTTCCAAATGAGAACGCTTATATGGAGCAATACTTTTATACGAGCATTTAAGCGGGTAACGCGGAGGCATCCTGATTTACGGCAGGACATAGAGAGTATTTTAAGATTGTTGGTGGAGAATCCTTTTGCGCCGCAACTTGAGACGCACAAACTCAAAGGGAAACTCGCCGGTTCATGGGCGTGCAGCGCAGGATATGATCTGCGCATTATCTTTGATCTTGTAAAAACCGGCAAGCAAGAAGATGATATTTTTCTGATAGAAATCGGAACGCATGATGAGGTTTATTAAAGAATATGTTTGCGAGCCATAACACGGCAGGCGGCAAAGAGGATAAAGAAGGCGTTTGAGAAGGCTTAAGCTAAAGGCTGAAGGTGCGGAGTAAATAATTCCATGCAAAAACTAAACATCGGTCTCATAGGTTTCGGCACAGTCGGAACAGGCGTTGTTAAGGTGCTGAAAGAAAATGCAAAGGTCATTCAGGAAAGGCTTGGCGCAGAGATTGTCCTGAAAAAGATTGCGGATAAGGACACTACCCGCGATAGGGGCGTAGATGTGGAAAAATCCGTTCTCACCACGGACGCCAACGACATTATCAACGATCCGTCCATCTCTATCGTGATAGAGCTTGCGGGCGGCATTGAGCCTGCAAAGACTTTCATCCTCAAGGCGCTCAATAATAAAAAGCATGTGGTAACGGCAAATAAAGCATTGCTTTCCCAACATGGCAAAGAGATTTTCAAGACTGCCTCGCAAAACGGCGTGGATATTGGGTTTGAGGCGAGCGTGGGCGGAGGCATCCCGATTATCAAGGCGTTGAAAGAGGGGCTTGTTGCGAATAAAATAAATTCCATCTATGGCATCATAAACGGAACCGCAAATTACATCTTGAGCAAGATGACCAACGAGGGAGGCAAATTCGAGGATGTGCTGAAAAAGGCGCAGGAAAAAGGATATGCAGAGGCTGACCCGACCTACGATGTGGAAGGGATTGACACGGCGCATAAACTG
>JACQEJ010000109.1 GCA_016200645.1 Deltaproteobacteria bacterium
AACGGTCATGGAAATGGATAATGTCATAAAAAGGCTTAAGGCAAAAGGCGTGCCTGTGTTGACCATGGTCGGCGGCGCTGTGGTAAATCAGGAGTTTGCAGACAGGATAGGCGCAAACGGTTATGCCAAGGATGCGCTGGAGGCGGTTGACAAGATGAAAATGTTAGTTAAGAAGGAGAAGCAGTATGCATAAACTTCCTGCTCTAAAACAACTGGAAGACGAGCTTAAGAAACTGGAAAGGGAATTGCGCATAGAGCTGCCAAAAGAGCTCAGAAAGGCGGCGGCCCACGGCGATTTCAGGGAAAATGCCGAATATCATGCTGCCAAAGAGAGGCAGAGCTTTTTGCAGGCGCGGGTTGCGCATCTGCGCGCGCGGATTGACGCCCTTGCATCAATCAAACTGGACAGCCTGCCGCAGGATAAGGTCGCATTCGGTTCCAGGGTTTATTTAGAGGATTTGAATACAGGCGAAGAGCTCGTGTATGAGCTTGTCACGCCGGAAGAGGTTGACCCGAGGAACGGGAAAATATCTATTGCATCCCCCATCGGCAAGGCGCTTCTCAATAAAGAGGTTGGAGATGAGGCGACTATTCAGCTTCCGACAGGGAAAAAGGAATATTCCATAAATAAACTTATCACCCTTCATGAAATGCTGAAAGGCTGATTCCAAATGTATGCTTTATAAAGATAGAAGAGATGCCGGCAAAAAACTGGCTTCAAAGCTTATCCATTACAAAAACAGGGAGGATACCCTTGTCCTTGCCCTCCCGAGAGGCGGGGTGGTAGTGGGGGATGAAATCGCCAGGGTATTGCATTGCCCCCTCGACATCATTATCATCAGAAAAATCGGCGCGCCCATGCAACCGGAGCTGGCTATCGGCGCCATTTCTGAAACAGGGACTGTGGTATTGAATCAGGATATTATATCCGTTTATGGAATTTCAGAGCAATATATTAAAAGAGAAATCTCAAGGCAAAAGGAAGAGATAGCAAGGAGAATATCTCTCTATCGGGGCGGCAAGGGGATAACTTCGGTTGGCGGGAAGGTTATCATTCTGGTTGATGACGGCGTGGCTACCGGCGCCACGATAAAGGCAGCGATAGAAACCCTGAAAAGGGAAAAAATATCCAGGCTTGTCGCTGCCCTTCCTGTTTCATCTGTAAGCGCTCAAAGCGATATCAAAGATATGGTGGATGAGTGGATATGCCTTCAAAGCCCCTCGAATTTTATGGCTGTGGGAGGCTATTACGAAGATTTTACCCAGGTAACCGATGAAGAGGTTGTAGAAATCTTAACTTTGGAATCTTCTTCTCAAAACTTCAAAGAGCGCTATGCCCCCGGCAACAGAGGCATTCAGGGATGAGATGCCGCCTTTCATAGGAATAGAGAGACAAACATCGCATCTTTCCTTGACAAGCCGTCTTATGCCTTTGCCTTCGCTTCCTATTACGACTGCCATATCAATATTATTCATATCAAAAGAATAGATGTCCTCTTTGCCGTCTGCCTCTATGCCTATTATCCATACGCCGGCATCTTTGAGTTTATCTATGGTATCGGCTATATTTGTCACCCGGCAGACAAGCGTATGCTCCACTGCTCCTGCGGACGCCTTTACAACTGCAGGTGTAACCTCTGCTGCCCTGTCTTTTGGAATAATCACGCCGTGAACGCCGGCTGCATTGGCTGTCCTGATTAACGAGCCGAGATTTTGAGGGTCTTGAATGCAGTCAAGAATTAGGATAATGGCCTTTGCTTCGGATGATTTCCACCTCTCCAATATATCTTCAATGTCTGCGTATTTGAATTCAGCAAGGATGCCAACAACGCCTTGATGGTG
>JACQEJ010000116.1 GCA_016200645.1 Deltaproteobacteria bacterium
CCCTCTCCCCGCTGGGGAGAGGGGAGGGTGAGGGGCAATCCAAAAGATTTTCCGCTTTAATCAAATTCTCGTAAACGCTTCTCCGAAGATGCGGCAGATACAGCCCGCCGAATACGCCGTGCCAATATGCGTCGTTACACTGAGCAGTGTATAAATGAGAGGTTGCAGGTTGCAGGTTGCAGGTTGAAAATTGGAATCTGTATCTTGCATCTTGCATCTTGCATCTTGCATCTTGATTCCCGATTTCCTCGCTCACCATGAGCATCCTCTTGTGCATCCAATTTGCCTCAGGATACTTGGCAAAGAAATTCCTCCAGAAACCGCCATGCAAGAATCTCCGTATCCGCTCCCCATCCTGCCACGATTTCACTTCATTCATCAGATTCGTGTAAGTCTCCGATGCCTCCGGAGGCAATGCCCATTCGCCCATCTCCATATACGATGTGGTAGGCAGATACACCCTGCCGAGAGGCTCGTTGTTATCCAGATATTCAGAGAAGGTTGCCGGCTTTATCAACTCCTTATTTTCTGCGATAGTCTCAAGGAACTTTTTTAACCATTCCTCTTTATAAACCCATTGATGCGTGCCGGGCCATGCGCCGAATTTTTCGCCGTCATCGGCAAATATTGCCGCGGGATTTGAACCAAGCGTTTCAACCCAGCGGACATTTTCTACAAACTTATCCACTGTCTGAAACGGAATGACATACCTGAGCCGCTCGCTCCCCGGAAATACTCTTAAAGTATTCCCCATGTCTTCGGTTATGTAATAACCAGCCAGTTCCTCTTTTTTCATCCCCGCCTTTACAAAATGATAATCGTCCACCACCACATACTCCATGCCCGCCTCTTTGAGATAGCTGGGAAGCTGCGGCTCCCATATCCGCTCCGCAAGCCACATGCCACGCGGCCTCTTGCCGAAAATATCTTCCAGCTTATCCGACATCATCCGTATCTGGCCTATCCTGTCATGCGGCGGTATAACGGCCAGTATAGGCTCGTAATATCCGCCGCCGAGCATCTCCACCTGTCCCCTTTTTACCATCTCGCGAAGGAGTTCAATATATTCCTTATGGTTATCCATAAGCCAGTCGAAAAGATAGCCGGTGATGTGAAAGGAAAGTTTTATAGACGGGTATTTATAAACTGTTTTAAGGAATGGACGATATGCTTTATCATAGCTTTCTTCAACAACATGCCCAAAATTGCCAGCAGGCTGATGGTTGTGTATGCAGAAGATAAAGTTTGGCATTATTCTTCCTCTCCCGGCGCCGTTTCCCTCAGTGCGCCCGAGGAGCACAGTCTCCCATTATGCTTCTTTACCTGCTCCCCATCCACCCCATTGTTTATTGTTTCTAAAAAAGAAGGCTTAAAGGCGCTCTACAATCACTGCCTTAAAATCAAAGACATCCTTTATTGCCATAAAGTCGTTTTTGTTTTGAGAATAGACAACCGCCCCGATGCTTTTCGCGGAGGCGGCAATCAGGCAGTCGTTAGTAATAGAGGATGATTTTTTTCGTATCCTTTTGAGATTTGAAGTTTTGCAACAATCTCGCTAATTATATATCTTCTTTATCTTTATTCCCTTATGCTTTTCAAAGACAGATTCAAGCTCAATCTTGCCGGATGCCACATCCACTGCCATTTTAACCGCCTCGGAATCATCATCTATCTTGAAAAACTTCTTTACCTTTTCAATGGCGCTTTTTCTGACTTCAAGATGCTCAATGCTTATTAAATTTTCCCTGCTCATACACAGTATCTCCTTTCACTTTTTTTACCTGCAAATGGTTAGAAACCACTTTACTATATTTTGGCTCAACGGGCAACCTGAAATCCCGGATGGCAGGTTTCAAACCTGCCCCTACATTTTACTCCTCATCTTGTTTCGGCGCCTCTTCCCCCAGCGCCTCAAAAATAGCTTTTCTTATTTCTTTGAGCCTTTCCTTGTAATAGATTTTCTGGCCGAAGATATCCTTTACATAAAAGATGTCCGTCGCCGCATCGCCCTTTGTGGCAATCTTGGCGATGTGGATGTAGAGGCCGAGCTTTGAAAGGGCGCTGGTTATTGTATATAAAAGTCCAATCCTGTCCTGCGTGTGAATATCAATGACCGTAAAGGCATCCGAGACCTCGTTATCAACATCCACGCGGGTATGCACCTTGGGCTTTGCCTTTTTGTCAAGGATGGACGGCCCGCGCCTGGACACAAGCCGCTCCACGGCAGCCTTCCCTGTCAGGACATCGGTCAAATCCCGCTCCACATTTGCCCACTTGCGATCATCAGTGATAATCTCCGCTGTGGAGCTGTTTACATAGAGGACATCCAGCACAACGCCGTTTTTGAGGGTGTTGATCTGGGCGCCGAGGATATTGACATTATTGGCGGCCATGACGCCGGTTATCTTTGAAAACAGGCCATGCGCATCAAGGGTGCAGAGCGTCACCTCTGAATATTGTCTTTCAAGGTTTTGTTTAACCCGCATAATGCACGGCTTGTCATTCAGCTGATGAACAATCTTTATATGCTCAACAATTGTCTCTGCTCCATTTGCCAGAAAATAGCGCTGGGGAAGGAGTTGAAAATAATCCTCTACCGCATCTTTCCCGATCTCGCCTTGCAGCAATTCGGCGACCCCGCGCATGATAGCGGGAAGTTTTGTCTTTGCCTCCTCTATCTCAAATGTCCCTCTCTCCAGCACGGTGAGCGCCTTGAAGTAGAGTTCCTGAAACAATGTTGCCTTCCATTGGGTCCAGACCTCAGGCCCCACAGCCCGCACATCGGCGAAGGTGAGGATGTATAAAAGATTAAGCCTCTCCGCATCCCCGACCTGCTTCGCAAATTCTATGATGAGCCTTTCATCGTGCAGGTCCCGGTATTGCGCGGTGTCCGCGAGGATGAGATGATTCTTGACCAAAAATTTTACTGCGGCAATGTTATCGTCAGAAAGCCCCAGCCTCCCGCATATCTTCGGCACAAGCTCCGCGCCCTTTTCCGCATGTCCCTTGCCCAGAGATTTTCCGATGTCATGGAGCAGAACGCTGAGGGCAATAATCTCCGGCTGTTTTACCTCTTCCATGATCTGCGCCAGCAGGGGGAATTTTTTCTTGTATTCATCGCTCTTAAGTTTTTCCAATTCCCTCACTGTAAACAGAGAATGGATATCCACGGTATACACATGATACATATCGTGCTGAACGCGGCAGGTAATGTCGCCGAACTCGGGCATGTATCGCTCCAGAACCTTTAACCGGTGCATCTCCTGCAAGGTTTCAGACGCCCTGCCGCTTTTCAAAATATTGAGAAACGACTCCCCGGCCTCTTTTGATGCGATGAACTTTTCATCTATCCTGAAGCGGTTTCTGATAATCCGGTCGCGGGTAAAATTATCCATCGTAGCGCCGAGACGCGCGCAATGTTCGAACGCCCTCATGATATTCACCGACGAGTCTTCAAACGCCTTTTCATGCGCCAAGGTCAAAACCCCATCGCAGATTTTGAAATCCTTATCAATCCCCTTTTCCGTCTTGCACCGGCTGGGCTGCGGAGAAACAGGACCGTGAATGCAGCGGTTGATGATGAGCGTGGAAAAATAGCTGATGTCCGAGGCATGGCGGTAATACTGGCGCATGAACTTTTCCACTGCCAGCGACTCTTTTGTGTCTTCAAAACCGAAGGCGCGCGCCATCTTTTCCTGATGATCAAAGCTCAACTGATCGGTTTTTTTCTTGCTCTCGAAATGAAGCTCGTTTCTCACCTTCAATAAAAAATCAACAGAGGTCTTCAATCTCTCCGCTGCATCGCGGAGCAAAAATCCCCTCTCCGCCAGCGCGTCAATAGAGCCAATGCCGTGCTTCGCCTTTGCCACCCACAGGGCTGTGTGAATGTCCCGCAAACCGCCGTCCCCTTCCTTGACATTCGGCTCAAGGATATACACGGAGCCGCCGTATTTGGCCTGCCGCGCCTTGCTCTCGTCTGTTTTTTCCCTGATGAATTTTTCTATATTTTTTTCCCGGAAAATCTCTTTTTGAGCCCTCTCTCTAAACTCATCGAACACTGCCTTTTCTCCCGCGATAAACCGCGCGTCCAAGATTGCCGTCTTTGTCTTGAGGTCATCCTTTGCAAGCGAGATGCACTCTTTCACGGATCGCGTGGAAAAACCCACATCCAGTCCGGTGTCCCAGAGGATATACAAAATCTTTTGCGTAAGTTTTTCGATATACGGGCCGGGGCCGGATTGCAATATGCCACCGCCGGAATAGAGAAGCATGAGATCAATATCAGATTTGATGTTCAGTTCTCCCCGGCCATATCCGCCCAGCGCAACAACAGCCGTTTCTTGTTTTTTACCTCCTGACTCCTGACTCCTGACTCCTGACTCTGCCTTCTCAAAGAGCGCCTTGATAAATCCGTCAATAAGCGCAGTATAACCCTCCACGATCTCAAAACCTGACGCGCCCTGCCTGTGCCTTTCCCATAACGCCTCAACGCCCTTTTTGAGATACTCTTTTACTTTCGCCAAGACATCGTTGCCGGATAAGTCTATTGGTTGAAGAGCCGTCTCAGTCTGTTTTCTTTCTATAAGTTTTTGATGAGTCATAAATAAGCCTGCCTTCTCTGAATGCAATATCTTTTTTCCGCCGCCTGCCCCAAGAACCTGACGCCTTTTACTGCCGCCGGGTCTGAAACTGGTTTTTATAAAAGAGACGTTGAGCCTGTTTATTTCAAGCGGTTGCGCCAATAGTAAGGCTTGCGGCTCATGTGCGCAATAGCAACTATCCAGATAACATCTTGAAGTTCCATATAGTAAACAGTATATGGAAATCGGTGGAGGAAACGGCATCTCGCGCCATTTTTTCTTACAGACCATCGTTCAGGCGCATCCTGAATATCTATGAATGCCCTGCCTACCTCATGCTCAAAGTCCAAACCTAATCCAACGCACCTGCTTTCATAGTAGTCAACGGCTTGCCATAGTTCAAGTTCTGCTTCACTGTGGACTATGATTCGCTTCATGAATATTTTACTCTTATCTCAGCCAGTATCTCCTCTGCCGGCCTCCCTTTTGCTTTGCCGCTTTTAATTTCTTTCACACGTCTTTCAATCTCTGCGTCCCAGGCTGCTTCAAATTCGTTGTCCATTCCCTCATCCAGGCTTACAATAAGTTCATGGACCAACTCTGCGCGCTCATCAATAGATAAATTATGAGCCTTAGCCGCTACTTCCTGTAATAATGAAGACATAGTTTCCCTCCTTTTTCATATATCAAGGATAGCATACCAAAATCACTAACTTAGGTAAACTGTCCCTTGAAATCCCCTCAACCGCCTTTCCGCCGCCTGCCTCAAGAGCCGCACGGTTTTTAATATCTGCCCCATAGATTTGACACAATTGCATTTAAAGAGAACAACCGTTCCGTTTTTTCATATCTTACTCACTTTTAAATATCCTTAAAAAACCGGGGGCGCTTAAAATCTTGACAGACTTATATCTCCCTATATCCAGCAAATCCTTGTCTCCTGTGACAATAAAATCCGCTGATGCAGATACGGCGCAGGCAATGAATTTATCATCATCGGCGTCCCTGCATACTCTTTTGATCTTATCCGCAACTTCAATTACTTCAAAAAAAGGCAGAACTTCTTCCTCAATAATCATCTTCATCTCCTGCGCTGTCAGGGAAAACTTCGGATATTCGAGAACGGTCTTAAATTCGTCAAAAATATCTCTGGAGAAAACAGGGATAATCCTGCCTTTTTTCCAAATGTCTACGACTCTTGCAAGTTCGCCTTTAAACAGCAGAGACGATATAAGAATATTGGTATCGAGGACTATCTTGACTGCCGCTTTTTCTTTCTTGCCCATTTGACTGCCTCGTCAACAAGACCTTCGGTAACGCCAAGTTTTTTCAGTTTGTCCCTTATGCCTTCAAGCGCAGCATCAGCAGGGGTTATCCTGACCGGCATGAGAATTATCTTTCTTTCCTTTACCGAAACATCGAAGTATTCGGCATCAGGGAACGACTTGACGACCTCCTTCGGCAGGGTTAGCTGATTTTTGGATGTCTTCTTTGCAAGCATATTTCCTTACCTCCTTACTGTAAGGATACATTGTTTAGTCCGAATGTTGCAATCATAAAATACAGCCCGAAAGGGCCGCATAGGTTGGCACACTCGCGCATAAAGAGAATCACCCCGGTTATCTTTCCTGTGTCTTCTATTTTTTTAGGTTTTCAACTCCCTTTTGTATCCTATCCCCGGCTTTATCTATTGATTCCCTTAGTTTCTTCAATTGATCAACATATGGATTATCCGGTAAATTGCTCATATAATATGGGCGCAGGTCGATTATATTTTTTTCCGTAACAGTCTTATTTCCAAAACCATATTCAGCCACAATTGAGAATACCGATGGGGTAGTCGCTTTATCGGTATCTTTTCCAAAAATGACGAAACTTTGGGCTAAGTCAAAATACAACTCAGAACCAGGTGGGAAACTATCTATTTTTTCATTAAAGGCGACAAAGCTGGACAAATTATCTTCTTCTGAATTACGTCCATATTTTTGAAAGTCCCGGTCAAGTGTTAATTTTAGATTTAGTGCTGGCGTTTTGCCTGTATTGGTTATTCGTAATGTGAATATTGGGCTGTCAGGCATAAGAAAAGTCCCTACTGTTACGTAAGGACGAGTTAATGCCTCTGATTGTTCAGCCATTAAATTTACAACTGCTTTATTGGCTTTCAAAATATGGAATGTTGCCCATGCGTAAAAGGCAGTGATTATAACTAAAAGTGCCGTTAGAAATTCAATCATTTCTCCCTCACCTCACAGGGTTTATGTCTATAAACATCACACCGAAAGCTTCCATAAATCCTGTATAAGAAACTGTTGAAAGTCGTGTATCTGTTCACGCAACCGTTCATTGACGAGCATTTCCGGCCTTGGGTCTACATAGTAGACCCCGTCAAGCTTGTTTAAGGCTACTGTATACCCGAGGAAGTGATTTGTTTTGAAGGTTGAATTGATGCCGAAGATGCTTTCTCCTCTTTTGGCGCGCTGGACGTCATGGAGGAAGATGGCGACAACCGGGATATTCCTGCCGAGTAGCTTGCTAATGAGATACTTGTCAAGAAAGACCTTGTCAATCCTGTCCTTGCTGGTTGTCTTTACTGAACCGACTATTTCAGATGGGTGAATAAATTTTGTTTCAGAGGCGACAATGGCCTTGTTGCGGGAAAATACCAAGTCTAATTCGTAGGACATTTCATATCCGGGATAATCCGGTATGGGAATGTTGATGGTGCGCGGCTCACAGTCTAAGCCCACTTCCAGAATGATGAGTTTGATGAAGTTCTCGAACAACTGCCCTATGCGCTTTCTTGATTGATTGGCGTTTTCAAAAGAGTCTCCGATGCAGCCGATGGATTGCTGGACTGTATAGACAACCTTGTTGATCTCTTTAGAGGCGATATAACTCTGCTTTCCCTTTTGCCTTGCAGCGGCGTCTTGATGTTTCTTAATATATCTGAGAAAAACGACAAATCTTTCAAAGGCGTCTTTAAAGCCTGCTGCATCCTCGAAAAACAGGTTGCTGTTCAACGGGCGGGTAATCTTATGCCCGTAAGATGGGGCGTATTGATAGAAGATATAGTTTGATTGTGACGGTGAAACAATTCGGGTCGGCTTGTCTTTTTGCATTACCTGAAGGAATGCGTTGCAGATAGCAAAGTAGTCTTTCAACTCCTCAAAGGCCGAATTGTCTTGCACGCTTGTCTGAAGGTCCGGGAGGGTCATCTTTTTCATCGGATAGACTTCCTTCGTTCAGTGTTTTTAAAATCATATTCTATCCATTTTTCTACAGGCCAGCCTTCAACCAGATCAATGCGCTTTGCCGCCCATCCGCAATATTCAAGGGACAGATCGCATCCCTTCCATTTTCTCTTTAGCTGTTCAGCGGTAACGGCTGTGGTCCCTGAGCCGAGGAAAGGGTCTACAACCAAGTCGCCCGGTTTCGACGATGCGAGAATGAATAACCTAAGCAACTCCTCCGGTTTCTGAGTCGGGTGCGGGGTCTTTTCATGCATTCCGTTGCATGTGGTAGGGATTTCAATCACGTCCTTTGGCTTGGCCCCTTTGGGGTGCGGCTGCCATAAATAGTCCTTTCGGCTTCCATTCCCGTATTGACTGGTTTCCGCCTGGGGATGTTCGGGATATTTCAATGTGTGGCTGCTGTAAGGGATTCTTATGTCGTCAATGTTGAATGTAAAGTTCCGGCTTTTCCTGAAATGCAAAATACTCTCATGGGAACGCCCCCAGTCGTAGCCTAAGTTGGCCTTGTTTTTATAGTGCCAGACCAGCCACCGGCAGCCTTTGAAAAATTGAGAGGCCGGGAGTTTGAGGTCTGCCAGGATTTCAGAGAAGCCGCAAATATATAGGGTCCCTTCCGGTTTTAAAACCCGCGCCGCCTGCTCAATCCATTTAAGAGACCAGTTGACATACTCCTGCTGGGATTCAAAGGTGTCCCATTCCGCCTTTTTTATATTGTACGGCGGATCGGCAAAGATAAGGGCAACAGATTCGCTTTTCATGGAACCAAGCCATGCAATCGAGTCGCCGACCCATATTTCACCATTTGGATGGGAGTAATAAAGCTCCGGAGTGTCCGGGTTTAATTGATCGGCATCCAGGTCATGGTATGAGCCTTTAAGGAGAGGCTTTCCGAAGAAAAATGGAACTTCTTTATTCCGAACATAGTCAACAGAAGGTTCTCGGACTTTTTCTACAACTTGTTTATGTCTTCCTGAAGTTTTCAATGTCATAAGCGATTTCATTATTGTTTAAGCTGCCAAATATTTATAGTTTTCCTTCTCAAATTTCTACACCCCTACTCAACCGCAACCTCCATCTCCTTTACATACCTGTTAACCCCGTTGGTTATGCCGGCAACAATCTCTTTAATATATGCGCTATCAGCAAGCCTCGCCTCTTCCTTTGGATTGCTGATGAAAGATACCTCAACCAATATGCTCGGCATATGCGTGCCAACAAGCACATAGAACGGCGCGCCCTTCACGCCGTTGCCCTTTACATCGCTGTATTTTGCCCGCAGGTTGGAAACCAGAGACTCCTGGACAACCGCAGCAAGCCTGCTGGATTCATTGGTCTTGGATGTCTTGATAAGGTCATTGAGGATATATTGCAGGTCGCTCATCTTCTTGCTTGAAACGGCATTTTCTCTCGCAGCGAGCCTTATAGCAACTGCATCATTGGTAAGGTTAAGGAAATATGTCTCTACGCCGCCGGCCTTCCTGTTAAAGCTTGCGTTGGCGTGCACAGATATGAATATGTCCGCCTCTTTTGTGTTGGCAATGGCAGTCCTCTCCTCCAGAGGGATAAAGGTATCATCATCCCTTGTCATAACTATCTCCGCCCCTGTTTCCTTTGCAAGGGTTTCTTTTAGGCCCTTTGCTATCCTCAACACAACATCCTTTTCCTTTAAGCCGGCCTTTCCAACGGCTCCCGAATCTTTTCCGCCGTGCCCTGCGTCAACCACTATGCGCTTTATTTTCAGCCCTAATTGCTGCGCCAGTGAAGGTCTGGCAGGTTCAGGCGGAGCAGCCTTTGCAGGCTCTGTTGGCGGCAATTTCCCGGCCTGTTTTTTACCTATTACATCAACAATTATCCTGAACGGCTCATCAAAATAGAAAATTTTATAATTCTCTATTGATTCAATATCAAGAACAACCCTGACCGTCCCCTTGTTATACTGTCCTGCCCGGGCCATTTTCAAGAGTCCATCATTGATTGGAATGGGCTGCTTGAGCGACGAACTTATACTTGCATTCTTTATATCCACATAAAGCCGCCTCGGTTTTTGTATCTTCGGGTCTTCTTTTAAAAGACGATGGGTAAAGGCGGTCTGTCCGCTGAGGTAAATAATAACTCTTGTATAATTCGGATTGGAGACATGCTTGATTTCCGTCACCTTGACCGCCGCCTTGCCTGGCGCAGTCTTGGCATGGCTGGTCTTCGCGGCATGGCTGTCATTGCCTAAAACAAAAATAAACAGCAATATGTCTATGCCGAGAAAAATATTTTTAGTTGTCTTTTTCATTCCCCTGCCATCTCCTTCAACTGACTCAGCTTCACCAATGCCTCTACCGGCGTGAGGCTGTTTACATCTATCTTGCGCAGCTCCTCTTTCAGCAAATCCTTTTCGCCGAAAAGATTCATCTGAGGGATTGTCTGTTCCATATTTTTTGACGAAGCCAGTCTCACCATTCCTGCCGGACTTCTCCCCAATTCCTCATCCGGTGGACTGTGCTCACCCTACCTTTGCTGCAATCCATCATGATTTCCACTCTCTTTCAGCCTTCTCAAAAACTCAATAAATATCTCCTCTTTTATGCGGTAACCGCTTTCAAGCAGCCTGAAAGATAATGACTCTGTTTCATCCTTGCCAATCTTTCCTTTCTTATATGCGCCCCACAATACTCCGAGCGTTCCTTTGGGTTTCAGTCCCTTGAATCGGGCAACAGTCCTTGCTTTAGATTCATCTATTAAAACGTGATATATTCTCTGTTGAACAGCAAGGCTTATAACAGCCTTTTCACCTGCGCCGAGGGAATCAGGCAAGTCCTTTAATATATGGATTTTGACAGGTGTTGCCTTTCTGCGCCTGAGGTATTCCATAATTTGTTTTGCATCCTCTTTATTGCTCTTTAGACCGGCAAGAATTTCTATTTCAACATGGGTGGGTATGTGGAGGGAATAAAAATCAAGAAGCTCAAGTTTTCCAATCTTTGCAAGGAATATTAAAGGCGAGGCATTGCATACAACAGCATCCTGCATTATCTCAAATCCTCTGTAAGTTCTTCCTCTGAATAATCTATATGTATATCGGCTTTCTTTACCTTTTCTATCATCTCCCATATATCTACCGAAAGCAGTTCCGATGCCCTTTGAAGGGTTATTTTATGTTCTCTGTAAAGTTCGAGAACTCTCTGTTCATTTAATACCTCAAGCCCATGATTCAAGGCATCAGAAATAAGGATATTAACTTCTATTCCCTGATTCTTAGATATGTTTTCTGCCTTTTTGTACATGCTGTCAGTCAACTTGACTATCCGCATATATACCTCCTGTTTACTCATCTTTTGCAAGAATATCAAATATCTTTACTATACTCAACACCTTTCCCCTTCCCTTTATCCTTCACCGCCTCTGCCGGACTTCTCCCATATTCCTTATGTCTCTACTCCCCTGCCATCTCCTTCAACTGATTCAGCTTCACCAACGCCTCTACCGGCGTGAGGCTGTTTACATCTATCTTGCGCAGCTCCTCTTTCAGCAAATCCTTTTCGCCGAAAAGATTCATCTGAGGAATTGTCTGTTCCATATTTTTTGACGAAGCCAGCCTCGGCATACCTGCCTCGTTAAGCTCGCCCTTTTCAAGATTATGTAATATCTCCTTTGCCCTTCGGATAACAGGCTCCGGCATGCCCGCAAGCCGCGCAACCTGAATTCCGTAGCTGCGGCTGCTTCCGCCGGACACCACCTTTCGCAGGAATATCACCTTGTCATTCCACTCCTTGACCGCCATATTGTAATTTTTCACCCGCTCTTTTGTCAAAGAAAGTTCTGTCAACTCGTGATAATGCGTTGCAAAAAGGGTTTTTGCCCTGACCTCTCTATGCTCGTGTATATACTCTGC
>JACQEJ010000110.1 GCA_016200645.1 Deltaproteobacteria bacterium
ACTGGTATCTGTTGATTTCAAAGGCAACCCGCACTCTTCCATCTTTGACGCAAAATTAACAAAGGTCATCGGAAAGAGGCTCGTAAAGGTTTTCTCATGGTATGACAATGAATGGGGATTTTCGTGCAGGATGAAGGATTTAGTTAAGATGATAGCAGAGAAAGGATTGTAAAATAAAAAATCGCCATAGAAATTTGAATTAAAAATTCTATTTTTAGAGGCAGTTAATAAAACCATGATAACCAATGAACAAATAAATCAGGTAATTAACGCAATTATCAAAGGATACCATCCTAAAAAGATAATCCTGTTCGGCTCTTATGCTTGCGGAAATCCTACAAGGGACAGCGATATAGATTTGCTCGTAGTTAAGGACGATGAAATGCCGGCAATTAAGAGAAACCGCGTTGTAAGGAGCTATCTGAAAAACGTAACAGTACCTGTAGATGTTGTCGTGAAGAGCAGTAATGAGTTTGAGATGTATAAGGACGTGATTGGGACTGTAGTATACGCGGCCAACAAATACGGCAAAGTTCTTTATGGTTAAAAAAGAAGTAATCGATGGATTGGTTAGCAAGTGGATCGGAATAGCGGAAAGGGATTTGCTTACAGCTAAACAGGGTTTAGAAGCAGAAATCGTTATTACAGATACCGTAAGTTTTCATTGTCAGCAGGCGGTAGAGAAATATTTGAAGGCTTTTTTGGTTAAGCATCAGATTGAATTTACGAAGACACATAGTATAATAGCTTTGTTAAATCTTTGTTCTACTGTGGATAAATCGTTTAACGAGGAGTTGACCGAGGTAGATTACCTGACAGATTATGCAGTTGAGATCCGTTATCCGGATGAATGGTATGAACCAACGATTGAAGAAGCCAGGCAAGCGTTTCAAATGGCATTGAAGGCTAAAGGTTTTGTCCTTGATAAGCTTAAAATTGTTTCAACTCAACAAGGTAAATAACGGGTCGCTGCGAAAATATGACAAAGACGATATAAAAATCATCAGGTCAAAAAAGGATATGAAGGGCTTTTTCAAAAGCCTGTTAAAGGCTCTATAACACAAGATGGTGTGGTGACTGTTTCAGGTCAATAGGGTATGTCAAAGAGGCTCGTAAAGGTTTTCTCATGGTATGACAATGAATGGGGATTTTCGTGCAGGATGAAGGATTTAGTTAAGATGATGGCGGAGAAAGGGATGTAAAAAAGTTGAAAGATGCAAGCGGCAAGTTGCAAGTAAAGACTGAGAACTTGAATCTTGCAACTTGAAACTTACAACTGTATTTTCGGAGGCATTCCGTGGATTTAGATTTAATATTCATAGACGACCTTGATATAAAAGGGAAGCGGGTTTTAATCCGCGTTGACTTTAATGTCCCCTTGGATGATAAGGGAAACATTACAGAAGACACCCGCATAAGGGCTGTGCTTCCTACCATAAACTATGCGCTTGATGAGGGCGCTAAGGTTATTCTGGCATCCCACCTCGGAAGACCCAAGGGGAAAAGGGTTGCTGAAATGAGTCTTGCCCCTGTGGCAAAAAGGCTTGGAAGGCTTCTGGAAAAAGAAACAGTTATGGCTCCGGACTGTGTTGGACAGGAGACAGAGAAGATTGTGGCGAATATGAAACAGGGGGATGTCTTGCTTCTGGAAAATCTCCGGTTCCATCCGGAAGAGGAAAAGAATGACGATGAGTTCGGCAAAAAACTTGCAAGCCTTGCCGATGTTTATATAAACGACGCCTTTGCAACAGCGCACCGCGCCCACGCCTCCAATGTGGCTGTGACAAAATATGTGAAGCTCTGCGGCGCGGGTTTTTTAATGAAAAAAGAGCTTACCTATTTTAGAAAGGCAATGGAGAATCCCATCAGACCGCTGATTGCCATTGTGGGCGGGAAAAAGGTGTCCGACAAGATCGGCGTTCTCTCCAGCCTGTGCGAAAAGGTGGACAAGCTTATTGTCGGCGGCGGCATGGCGTTGACATTTTTCAAGGCCCTGGATTATGAGGTGGGCAAGTCATTTGTGGATGATGCTGCACTAACCACTGCAAAGACTGTTATTGAAAAGGCAAGGCAGAAAAATATAAAACTCTATCTGCCGGTTGACTTTGTTGTCGCTGATAAATTTGACCCTGCGGCTGAGACAAAGGTTGTAACCTATCAGGAGATACCCAAGGAGTGGATGGCCCTGGATATAGGCCCTGCAACGACAACGCTTTTCAGCGAGGCGATACAGAATGCCAAGACGATTATATGGAACGGGCCAATGGGCGTATTCGAGATGGACGCATTCAGCAGAGGCACGTTTCAGATGGTAACCCATGTGGCCAATACCTATGCCCTGACCATTGTCGGCGGAGGAGATACGGATGTGGCAATCCACAGGGCGGGAGAGTATGCAAAGATGAGTTATCTCTCCACCGGCGGCGGCGCATTTCTGGAGCTATTGGAAGGCAAAGATCTCCCTGGTATTGCAGCGTTAAGGCATTACAAGAAGAATAACAGGGTTGCAAAGGCAGTGTAAAAGATAGGAGATAGGAGATAGGGGTGGGATGTAGGGCGTGGCAAAATCTTTTTCTACTCCCTACTTCCTACTTCCCACATCCCAAATATGATTCCCCTTATAGCAGGAAACTGGAAGATGAATATGACCATCAGCCAGGCTGCGTCTCTGATTTTGAAGATTAGAGATGTAGTAAAATGGGTAACGAGCGTTGAGGTGACAGTGGCTCCGCCATTTACAGCGCTGCACCACATAAGTTATCTTTTGGCAGAGACTCCGATAAAATTATGCGGCCAGGATGTGTTCTGGGAGAGAAGCGGCGCTTACACAGGCGAGGTATCGCCGGAGATGCTGAAAGATGTGGGTTGTCAGTATGTTATCATAGGCCACTCTGAAAGAAGACAATATTTCAGTGAAACAGACGAGATGGTAAATCAAAAGGTTCTGGCTTCGTTAAAAGAGGGATTAAAACCTATCGTGTGCGTCGGCGAGTCCCTGGAGCAGAGAGAAAAAGGAAAGACCCTCTCCATCGTAAAAAAGCAGGTGGAAGAGGGCTTGAAGAATGTTAGCGATGGACAGATAAAAGATGTTGTGATAGCATATGAACCGGTATGGGCCATCGGCACAGGGAAGACGGCCAAACCTGAACAGGCGGAAGAGGTGCATAATGCCATAAGAGAACTACTGTATGATCTGTTTAATCTGGAGACGGTTAAGGAAACAAGGATTCTCTACGGAGGAAGCGTCAAACCGGACAACATTGACAGTATTATGGCAGAGCCCAATATTGACGGCGCATTGGTAGGCGGGGCAAGTTTGAAGGCGGATGAATTTGCAAGGATTGTAAAATTTGAAAAAATACAGGCGAGCGGCAATAGGCAATAGGCAATGGATAAAAATCAATAGCCTATCGCCCATAGCCTATAGCCTATTTATTCAGGAGGCAGCAAATAAATGTATACAGCAGTAATAATACTTCACATCCTTGTCAGTATCTTTCTTGTTATCGTTGTCTTGCTGCAGGCAGGGAAAGGGGCGAGCATAGGGGCGTCGTTTGGCGGTTCATCAAGCCAGACCCTTTTTGGAAGCGCAGGGCCGGCAACATTTTTAACCAAGATGACGGCAGGGTGCGCCGTTATCTTTATGATAACATCCCTCTATCTTACTTACATGGCTGCCAGCAGGACAACAAGCTCCATTATGAAGAATATACCGGCAGTAAAACATGAAGCTCAGCCGGCCCAAGAGCAGCAATCCCAGCAGCCATCGGCTGCGCCGCAGAGTCCGTCAGGGACAGCGCCTAAATAGCGCCGGTCCAGAACCAAATAAGCTGGGAAGATGAGTTAAGAAATGAAGTTGTCTTAACCTCTGTATTTTTAGAATTTGACTCGTCAGTGGTTAACAGGCCGAAGTGGTGGAATGGCAGACACGCTAGCTTGAGGTGCTAGTGGGGCGACCCATGGGGGTTCGAATCCCCCCTTCGGCACCATGATACAGCCGCAGATTTTTTTGTAGGGGCATAACATGTCGCGCCCCTACAGTTAATCGCAACCTAAAGGTTGCGGCTGCTTAATTGCCGCTCTTTTGTATTCTATCTGCCGCCTCTTTAAACAGATATGCCCTATTTCTTCCTTCCTCCTTTGCCAGATAGAGGGCGCTGTCAGCTCTGGAAATAAGGAGCCTCTGAGCGCCTTCATCCAAACCGGTATCATCCGGAAAAACCGCAATTCCCATACTCCCGGTCACCTTAAGAGCGGCGCCGCTGATATCAAACTTATTGCTTTCCACTATCCTGCGAATCCTCTCTGCTGTCTCTAATGCGCCTCTGCCGTCCGTATTCACAAGGATGACGGCAAATTCCTCGCCCCCGTATCGCGCAGCCACATCAACGGCTCGTATTGATGAAGCCAAAATCTTGGCCACTTCTTTTAATATCTTATCGCCTGCCGGATGGCCATAGGTATCATTGATCTTTTTAAAGTGATCTATATCAACCAGGAGAAGAGAGAGTTTTTCTTTATACCTTTGCGCCCTTTCCAGCTCTTGGGACAGCCGCTCCTGAAAGTATCGGTGATTAAAAAGCCCGGTAAGGCCGTCGGTTGTGGCCATCTTCTCCATCTGCCGATACATCACGGCATTGGATATCTGCGTGGCAGTATGGGCTGCAATCACCTCAAATATCTTTGTTTCGTAAGGAGAGAAAAAATTCTCTCTCTTGCTTGCTATGAGAAAAACACCGATAGTATCGTCTTTGATGGATAGGGGCAGGCAGAGAAGCGAACGTATCGGCAGAGATTGTTTCGGGAAGACGGGGAGATCCCTGCTTCCATCCTGAAAATCATAGAAGGTTAGCGGCATGCCGTTTTTCACGACCCATCCTGTTATGCTCTCATCCGGTTTAAATGTAGCGTTAATCAGCTCGGCAGCCTTGAATCCTTTCGCCGCAGCGATCTTTAATGTCTCCGTGTCTTCTTTAAGAACGAATGCCGCCATATCATAGTCAACGATCTCTTTAATGGATGTAATTGCAATATCAAGGATTTCATCAATTTTAAGCGTAGCGCTTAACTTTTTACTCAGTTTGTACAATGCTGCAAACTCTGATGCCTCTAACTTCGTCCGGCGGAGGCTTGAAACATTTTCCAGAGATAGGGCTGCGGCGTGGGCAGCAAAGACTAAAAGCCTTTCCGCCTCAAGACCAAAGGCCTCTTTCTCCTGACTGTCTGCGCAAAGGATGCCCCTGAGTTTATCCCCCTCACCGAATACAGGGACTCCCAGAAAAGAATTGATTCCTTCATTCCCCGTGTAATAACTCAACCCTTTTCTATCCCTGATATACCCGATCCTTAACGGAACCCTGTGCTCCGCTATCCAGCCCGGAAGGCTTCCGGCGCTTTCATTGGGAAGCTCATAAACTATATCCTGGTCGGAAGACGCAGCGGCAATAACCGTAAGCCTTTTTTCATCCGCATCAAAGAGGATGCAGTTGTGGCAGACAAGAATCTTTTTAAGCAGTGCCAATGTGCCGGCTATGGAGCCGGTTGACTCATAGGCGGAATCAAAGAAAAATGCATCTTCGCCCTCCCTGGATACCGCAGCGAAGGCTGTATCTTTTTCATGAACATTTGAAATCCTTTTTGCGCTTGTTTTAATAGCTGTCCATTGGCCTTCCAGTCGTTTCCTTATTTTTCTCTCGTGCACAACGATGTAAGAGAGATAGGCGATTAAAAGCAGCAGTGTGAGAATAATTGCAAGGGTGATGGCAGACACAGGATTTTTTACCTCTCATCCACATCAGCCGCCCACTCAACCAGCTCGCTTGTTACCATTTCCCGCCTACCCATGAGATAGCCGTGCCATTTGTAAACCGAATCCGCAACCGTGACGATTGCCAGCGCGGCCATCGTGGCAACCAGCGCGGCGTCCAGTTGGAAAGTAAAGGCATCCGCCGGATTCGCGGCCTTTCCGGCCTTGTCTGAAAAAATCCAAAAGAGTTGCCATGCGGCGGTGAACGTTGTAATGAACATAAAGAGCATTGGGAGCAGCGTTACCCATACATATTTAAGTTTTCCCATTTTTATAATGACCGTTGTGCCGATGCAGAAGGCAAGGGCTGCGAGCAGTTGATTGGCCACGCCGAACATCGGCCAGATCGTTGACACGCTTCCTGATGAAATGAGGTATCCCCATGCCGCCACAACGCTGAGGCTGGTGAAGATCGTCCCCGGCATCCAGTTTGTTTTTGCCAGAGGTTTGTAGGCATATCCGCCGAGCTCCTGCAGGATAAATCTTGCAACCCGCGTGCCTGCATCCACGGTCGTTAATATGAAGAGCGCTTCAAACATCAACGCAAAATTATACCAGTAGGGCATAAGCCCCTTCATGCCCGGAAGGCTTGAGAATATAGAGGCCATGCCAACAGCCAGAGAGACCGCGCCGCCCGGACGCCCAGCAACATCTACGCCGACCATTTGTGATAATTCCTGAATCCTGCTTACCGGAAAACCGAGTTGTGCGAGCTGTTCAAACGAGAGTTTTGTGTTTATGGCAAAGTAGTCTCCGGGGATGAGGATGGTTGCGGCGATGACTGCGATGACCGCGACAAACCCTTCTGCCAGCATAGCGCCGAATCCGATCATCCGTATCTCGGATTCATTCTGGATCATCTTTGGTGTTGTGCCGGATGATATGAGCGAATGAAATCCAGACACTGCGCCGCACGCGATGGTGATGAACATAAACGGAAATACGGTTCCCGGGATTATCGGGCCGCCGCCGTTAATAAATTTTGTTACGGCAGGCATCTGAACATCCGGCGCAAGGATTATCACGCCAAGCGCAAGCAGAATTACCGTGCCGATCTTCATGTAAGTGGAGAGATAATCACGCGGGGCAAGGAGCAGCCAGACCGGAAGAACAGACGCAATAAATCCGTAAACAGCTATGAGCCAAATAAGTGTTGTTCTATCGAAATTGAAAAACGATTCGAACGATGAGCCGGGGATATATCTTCCCATAATTACAGCAAGGAATAGTGATGCGACACCTATGACGCTTACCTCCAGAACCTTGCCGGGCCTCAATTTGTAGAGATAGATGCCCATGAAAATGGCTATGGGTATGGTGGCTGCAATAGTGAATGTCCCCCACGCGCTGTGCGTAAGCGCATTGACCACCGCAAGCCCTAGCCCTGCCAGCGCAACTATGATGATGAACAGAATGGCGATGGCTGCTGCTATGCCTGCAACAAGCCCTATCTCATCTTTGGCAATCTGCGCAAGAGAGCGGCCGTTTCGTCTTACTGACGCTGCCAGTATTACCGTATCGTGAACCGCGCCTCCCAGCGCAGCGCCGATGAGTATCCAGAGAAATCCCGGGAGATAACCGAACTGCGCGGCAAGCACCGGCCCGATAAGCGGTCCCGCGCCTGCAATCGCGGCAAAGTGATGGCCGAAGAGAACCCACTTGTGGGTCGGGTGATAGTCTCTTCCATCTGCAAGTCTTTTGCAAGGAGTGACTCTTCTATCATCAATGCTCAAAACCTTAGCCGTGATAAATGCGCCATAAAGGCGGTATGAGATGATAAAGAAGCAGGCCGCTGCCACAACAAACCAGAGGGCGTTGACATGCTCGGAGGGATTTATGATTTGAGCGACAACCGCAAGGGCGAATGCGCCGATGGCGGCAAGGATAATCAAGATGAGGGTGGAAGGTTTCATAAAATTTTGTATGTTCATATTATAAAATAGACAGGCGCGTTAGGTCAATCATTGAAAATGCTTTTAAGCATCGCATCTGTTTTTGCAGCAACAGGGCGTATTTTAAGATTGTCTCTCAAAACCTTGAGGCTGTCTATATTATCCACATCATACCACTTCGGCAGGATTGCCGCTTTTAATCCGACCCTTTTTGCTTTTTTCATAGTTTTTTTAAAGACAATATTTGTGCTCCATGGAATGTCTCTGAATATTTCTTTGCGCTCCTTTGACATGGCAATAAGATAATAACCGCCGTCTTCAGCAGGGCCGAGAACAAGCTCTGTTTTTCCTTTCAGCATTGCGAATGATTTTTTAATATATTCAACCGGCAGGTCAGGGCTGTCCGTGCCTATTATTGTAATCTTTTTATAACCGATGGAGAAAAGCTGAGAGAAGATGTTTTGAAGCCTCCCGCCGAGGTCTTTGCCTTTCTGTGGGATTATCGTTATGCCAGGCGGCGCTATCTTTTTTGCCCTTGCTGCCATGCCTTTAGGTGTATATGCTGCAATAATGTCAATCCCCTTCAATACATTTATGTGGCTGAAGGTGTCCTGTATAAAGCACTGATAAAGCCGTGCAGCGTTTTGCTCGGTAAG
>JACQEJ010000031.1 GCA_016200645.1 Deltaproteobacteria bacterium
GCGCTGTTCAACCGCAACCTACGATTACGAGGTCAAGAGGGTCACCCATTAAAAGGCACCGTGTCAAGAGAAAAAAGTTCCTTTAGCAAAAAAATGATTTTTTCTCACTCAATGTGCTTGATGAGATAACAACAGCATTACCACTTCAGTAATTTCTTTCAGTTTAGGATTATCAGGTCTTGCTTTTTGCTGTTGGAAATTAACCCGCAAAAAGCAATCTGTTTGCCCCGAAAATCTTCCTTCTCTGACCCTAATTTAGCCTCTTTTCTTTTGCATTCCTTATAAGTCTTTTCCTTATCCTTCTCTACTCCAGTCAGATGTATCATTCTATTTACCCTTTCCCTGTTCCACGCTCCACCAAATTTTTCCTTGACAATGTCCGCCAATGGCGTATAATCTGAATATGGTTATCATAGAAACCCCAACTTTTACCAGAATGATAACCGATTTGTTAAGCGATGAAGATTACCGTATTCTACAGCATACATTGGCGGCAAACCCGGAAGCCGGAGATATAGTTCCGGGAGGCGGCGGGATCCGCAAAATCCGTTTTGCATTACCAGGCAAAGGAAAAAGAGGCGGGATAAGAATCATATACTACTGGCAGAAATCGAAAGAAAGCATCTATATGTTGATTGCTTATATGAAGAGCAAAAAAAGCAACTTGACGACAGAAGAAACCGCAATATTAAAGCGGTTGGTAAAGGAGATAGAACATGGATAAAGAACTATTTACAGAACTTACCAAAAGTCTTAAGGAGGCGGCGGCGATCTCTCGTAAGGAGTCAAAGCCTTCCAGAATATTTCACATAGAGGTTCCGGATGTAAAGAAAGTAAGACAAAAAACAGGACTCTCTCAGACCATGTTTGCCCAACTGATAGGAGTAAAACTAAAAACTTTGCAAAACTGGGAGCAGCATCGAAGACATCCAAGAGGCGCAGCAGCAGCCCTGCTTACAATAGTATCACATGAACCAAAGGCAGCGCTCAAAGCATTATACGGATAAAGAAAAATGAAAAAGGGGACTGATTTATTTACTGCAACAGCAATGCATCATTAACTCAGGCGCTATGATCGGCCTTTTCTGCCTTATCCTCTCGCAGAGCCTTTTATCTTACAAGAAATGGACATTACCTTTTTGTTGGTGAATATTGCGTTATGAAGTTTATTGTGCTATAACACCCTACACTGTAACGTTCAACGTTATGAACGCACAGCACCTATGATTTCAGTAGAAGCAGCCCTGGAGCTCATCCTGAGCGAGATAAAACCCCTTGGCATGGAAAGGGTAGATATCCTTTCATCCCTTGGAAGGGTTTTGGGCGAGGATATAGCCGCTTCCGTTGATAATCCGCCGTGGGACAATTCCGCAATGGACGGCTATGCGGTCAGGGCAATTGACACCAGGGGGGCGTCAAGAAACAACCCTGTAATTCTCAAGGTAATAGAAGATCTGCCTGCAGGTTATGTGGCGAGAAAGGCTATGAAAAAGGGTGAGGCGATAAGGATAATGACAGGCGCGCCTATGCCTGAAGGCGCGGACGCTGTGGTGATGGTGGAGGAGACAGAAAAGTCAGAAGTCAGAAGTCAGAAGTCAGAAGTCAGAATATTTAGAGAAACAAAAATTGGAGAAAATGTCCGAAAGGCTGGCGAGGATTTCAAAAAGGGAGGCACTGTTTTAACAAAAGGCGCAACTATTAGACCTGCAGAAATCGGTCTGCTTGCAGCGGTGGGCAAAGCCCATGTCCCCGTGTATCAAAGGCCCAGAGTCGCCGTGCTCTCAACAGGGGATGAATTGGTGGATATAGAAGAAACGCTGGCAAGCGGCGCAATAAGAAACAGCAACGGCTATACTATTGCCGCTCAGATAAAGGCATGCGGCGCTGCCGTTTTTCAGCTTGGCATAGCCGGAGACAACAAAAAAGACCTTCAGGAAAAACTTGAGTTCGGCCTGACAGCAGACTGTATAGTATCGTCGGGAGGGGTTTCCGTAGGGGATTTTGATTTTGTAAAAGATGTTTTAAGAGAAATGGGATCTGAAATGAGGTTCTGGAAGGTGGCGATGAAGCCAGGCAAACCCCTTGCCTTTGGGATAATCGGAGGCAAGCCTGCGTTCGGCCTGCCTGGGAACCCTGTCTCTGCAATGATTGCGTTTGAGCAATTTGTGCGGCCCGCGCTCTTAAAGATGATGGGGAAAAGGGATATCTTCAAAAGGGCATTTGATGCCCTGCTTACTCAATCTGTGAAGAAAAAGCCGGGAAGGATGCACTTTGTAAGGGGAGCGCTTGAGCAAAAACAGGGGCAATTATATGCCACCCCGCTGGAGGGGCAGGGTTCGGGCATATTAAGCAGCATGGCAAAGGCCAATTGCCTTATCATGCTTTCAGAAGATGCTAAAGATATAAAAGAGAATAGCAAGGTTAAAGTTCAGCCTCTGGATGAGAGCCTTTTGTATCAGGACAAGCCGGGATATTAGAGACAGGGGCTGGAGGCTTGAGGCTAGGGGTTAGTAAAATAAAAAACCAGCCCCAATAACTGTTAATTGTTAACTGTTAACTGTTTTATAACTTTATAACTTTATAACTGTTTTTTATGGAGCGAAGCGACATGTTTAAAACCATCGAATGGAAAAACAACAATGTTGTGATGATAGACCAGCGGCTTTTGCCGAATGAAGAGGTCTATCGGACATATAAAGACTTTCCTGGCGTGGCGGAAGCCATACGAAAGATGGTTGTCAGGGGCGCGCCTGCGATAGGCGTTGCAGCGGCAATGGGCATTGCTTTGGGCGCATCCGGTATAAAGGCAAAAGGGCGGAAAGAGTTTGCAGGGAAGTTTGAAAGGATTTGTAAACTTATGGCTGCTACCCGTCCTACGGCAGTAAATCTTTTCTGGGCCATTAAAAGGATGAAAGGGGTTGTAAAGGGAAATCCAAAACTGGCTCCGGATGAACTTAAAGAAAAACTCGTTCAAGAAGCCAAAAAGATTCATGTCGAAGATATTGAGATAAACAAACAGATGGGCAAGTTCGGAAGCAGATTGATAAAAAACAGGGCCACGGTGCTTACCCACTGCAATGCAGGCGCCCTGGCAACCGCCGGTTACGGCACAGCCCTCGGCGTAATAAGGGCGGCGATTGAGGACGGGAAAAAGGTAAAGGTCTTTGCAGATGAGACAAGGCCGTTTCTGCAAGGCTCAAGGCTTACAGCGTGGGAGCTTATGAAGGACGGCATAGATACAACCCTCATAACGGACAATATGGCAGGTTATATGATGAAAAAGGAATTGATAGACCTCGTTATTGTCGGCGCTGACAGGATTGCAGCCAACGGCGATGTGGCCAATAAAATCGGGACCTATTCTGTTGCGGTTCTGGCCAGAGAGCATAAGATACCCTTTTATGTTGCCGCTCCCATCTCTACTATAGATTTAAGCATTAAACATGGCGATAAGATTCCTATTGAGGAGAGGGATAGAAAAGAGGTGACCCATATAAAAAATATTCCCATAGCCCCTGACAGGATAAAGGTAAAAAATCCTGCCTTTGATGTAACGCCACATAAATTGGTAACAGCCATCGTCACAGAAAGGGGCATTGCCAGAAAACCGTTTGAAAAGAGCCTGAAAAAGCTGGCTGTTTCGCCTCCTGTCATAAACAATGAGAAGTGAAATCAAGCAGTTATATGTAAACCCCCACACCTTGACCGCAGGGCATTATACCCTGCGGCAAGGAAGAAAAGAGGTAACCCTGCGCCAAGAGCGCAGGGCATTCCCAACAAGGTGTGGGGGTAAATAGTAGTTTGGCATAGTTATTGCGACACTAATAAACAGGAGAATGGGCAATGAAAGATGAAATAAAAAAACCAAGCCTTCTTATCGTGGAAGATGAATCGGCGCTTAGGTTGCTGATGTCCGAGGTATTATCAGAGGGAGGTTATGCGGTCGATGTGGCTGAGAACGGAAGGGAGGCCCTGCAAAAGTTGAATAAGGAGAGCTACAATATAATAATCTCGGATGTGGCAATGCCTGAGATGGACGGTATAACCCTTTATCGCGCCATAGCGGAAAGTTTGCCGGAGGTAAAGAACAGGGTCTTATTTGTAACCGGCAATCCAAGCGAGGAGGCAAAATCATTCTTTGAACAAAATGGCTGCAAATATATTACCAAACCATTCAGGACAGCAGATTTGCTGGCCCATATAAACAGCATATTGAGCAAGTTTAACCCCGCCAGCAGGTCAGAGCCGCGTTTTCACTGGTCAGCATATTGCCGCATACTTGAAGAGGGGCCAGGTAATATAACATCAGTGACAGCCAAAACAGAGGATATTTCCAAAAATGGCATAAGGATCCGATACGTTGGGGGACCGCTGCAGACAGGCAGATTGGTCAATATACATATTATGAGTCTGGATTTGCGCAGACCGGCAAAAATTGTCTGGTCAAAGGCTGCAAACGAGATTGATTTCATGGCAGGTTTGCAGCTTGTTGAGTCAATGCCGCTGCCGGCAGCAGTCAGCGCCACGCTTGCTTGACGGCCATGGTAAATGTAAGCATCCAAGATTTCGGCTTGAAATGAAGCCAAAAAATCTGCATACGGCAGAGGCTCATATTGAAATTTTTCAGGACAAAACAGATTTTGCAGCGCTTCTTTCCCCGACCCCAGCGCCTTCGTATTTTGCTCTGCAAGGCAGGTTTCCAGAGGTTTTGTTGCAGCACATTCATTGGGGTCTTGGCTCAGGGAAATTTTGATCCACACTGCCGCGCTATCTGCGCTGTGGGAATGGTTTTGCCCTGAAAAATTTTAATATGAGCCTCCAAACCTTAGACCGAAATCTTGGATGCTTACCATGGTAAATTTATGCTGGAGGTAGTTGTCGCTGCTTTGCTACAATTGCTCCTATTTAAAGCAGGAAGGATTTTATGGCCTTGAAAGGTGTAATGAAATATTATTTAACCTGTCCCATGTGTGATGCCGACATCCCCATTTCAGGGGATGAAAAGGTCGGCTCTGAAATCTATTGTCCCTATTGCCAGACCCCTTTGAAATTGAGAAAGACAAAAGATACTGAAGAGTTGTATCTGCAGGAAGATTTTTAGTCTTTTTGGATTAAGGCGGCCATGTCGCCGTTTTTACGCCAACCGGGGCGGGCTTGTTCCATACTCACCCCTTTACCCCTACCAGCGGCCTCACCTTTGCCACCTTCTTGTTCACCCCTGCGCTGTGGACGATATTCACCACCTTGTCAACATCCTTGTATGCGCCCGGAGCCTCTTCGGCAACACCGGATTTACTTCTTGATTTTATCACGATGCCCTTCTCTGCCAGCTCGCGGATAAGCTCTTCGCCCCGCCACTGTTTCTTTGCCTTTTCCCGCGACATCGCCCTTCCTGCGCCGTGAACCGCGCTGCCGAAGCAGTCTTCCATCCCCTTTTGCGTGCCGCAGAGGATATATGATGCCGTTCCCATCGTCCCGCCCACAAGAAGCGGCTGGCCGACCTCACGATATGCGGCAGGCATTTCTTCTCTGCCCGGGCCAAACGCCCGGGTTGCGCCTTTTCTGTGCACAAGGAGTTTTTTTCTGGCGCCGTCAACATCATGCGTTTCAATCTTCACCGTGTTGTGTCCCACATCGTATAAAAGCTTTATGGCGCGCATGTCAATGCCGAACACATGCTGGACCGCCTTGCGCGTGAGATGGGCGATTGCCTGCCGGTTGGCGAATGCGCCGTTGATGCCGCAGTTCACTGCAGTCCAATACCGCTGGCCTTCAGGGCTTTTGAACGGCGCGCACACAAGCTCCCGTTCCCGTATCGGGATATTATATTTTCTGCTCGCCTCGGAAAGCGTCTGCAAATAATCAGTGCCTATCTGATGCCCCAGCGCGCGGCTTCCGCAGTGGATTGCGATGAGTATCTGATTTTTTCGGATGCCGTAGGCATCGGCTGCCTTGAGGTCATAAATCTCCTCAACCCACTGCACCTCAAGATAATGATTGCCTGACCCAAGCGTGCCGACCTGCCTGAACTGACGCTCCTTTGCCTTTCTGCTCACATTGTCCGGATCTGCATTGGCAACCTTGCCGTTCTCCTCGATATATTCCAAATCCTCCGGGAAGCCATATCCCCGCTTCACAGCAAACTCCGCGCCTTTTACCAAAACTTCGTCTATCTCGCTTGGGCTAAGACGAATATCTCCGTGAGAGCCAAGACCCGCAGGCACATCCCGGAAGAGTTGATTCGCAAGCTGTTCTTTTTTTGCCTCCACATCTTCCTTGTCAAGAGGCGTGGTCAAAACCCGAACGCCGCAGTTTATGTCAAACCCGACCCCTGCAACGCTTATCACACCTTCGTCAAGGTCAAACGCGCCAACGCCGCCGATGGCAAAACCGTAACCCGGATGAATATCAGCCATGGCAATGGATGCCTTCTGGATCCCGGGAAGCATAGCCACATTCAAAACCTGCACAATTGCAGGCGTGAACCCGCCCCCTTTTTTCTCCTCAAGGTCTTTCAGGAGATGCTGAATCGTCTCCTCATCGCCATAGATCTTCCCCGGGACGAGCATATCCCCTTTTTTCGGTATCTCCCAGAGATACGGGGTTATCTTTTTAACTTCAACTGACAGAGGTTTTTCAGACATAGTTTGCGCTCACAAAATTTGGTTTTCTCCATTGATAAAATAGTAGCAGATAAATTGAGCGGCGTCAAATTTACCCCATTAGAAAGCAGTCCTCATTCTACGCCAACTTTATAGCGCCGACAAATATAAGCTCATAAGTGGCATAGATACGGTTGCGAGTTGCGAATTGCGAGTTGCAAGTTGCAAGTCTTGAATCTTGAATCTTGAATCTTTCTTTATATTCCTCCGCCATCCTTTTTAATAAAGAACCTCTGCTAAGGCTTTTGTCGCCTTGTTTGAATGGATTGCCTGCGCCGATGGATTTCACGGTTTTTAGCAGCCCCCACATATCCTGATAAGTTTTTATATGCTCTGTGGTTTCAATAGATACGGTATGAAAACCGGTATTTTCAAGGGATGATTGTATGACCTGCTTTTTTGAGAAATCTATAAATGGCGGGAGGCCGTTTTTATTAAATCTGGCGGATGTCTCGGCATAACAATGCCGCAGCTCCTTCAATGTTGCCGGCCCAAGGGTAGAAAAGATAAATACGCCGCCCGGCATTAAAACCCTGTATGCCTCTAAAAATCCCGCATCCAGATCGGGAAACCACTGATAGGCAAGATTGGATGCAACCATATCAAAGGTTTCACCTTTGCAAGGCAACACACTGCCGTCAGCGGCAAGAAAATATATTTTTCTATCTTCCGGCTCCTGCCCCTTGCCCCCACGCCAAAATTTTTGCTGTGGGGGCTTGCCTCTTGCCGTCTCTAGCATTTTATAGCTTATGTCGCATCCAATGACCTTTGCCTCAGGAAATTTGTCTGCCAAACCGCAGGTCAGAAAACCTGTGCCGCAGCCGATGTCCAGAATTTTAATGGCTGATGGCTGATGAGTGATAGCTGATAGCTTTTTCAACAACTCCTCTGCCGCTTCTTTTTGAAGCGATGCAAAGGCGTCATACTGTTTTGCGGCTTTGGAAAAAGATGACTTTATTTTATGCTTATCAATCTCTGTTGTTATCATAATGTTTCGATGAACCCTTTTATGCTGTTATTGAATTCTTTGCGCCTTGTCAGAAAAGGGATATGGCCTGCGCCCTTGACAATTTCAGTTTTTGCATTGCCGATATTTTTTGCAAGGTATGTCGCTGCGCCAGGGTGGCAGACACTATCTTTGCTCCCCTGGAGAATAAGCGCCGGCGTTTTAATACGACCGAGGTGTTTGCGAATATCAAAGCTGAGCAAGGCTTCAAGGCTTTTAGCCATGCTGCCAGGATCAAATGCGGAAGCCATGTTCGTGGAGTGTTTAAGGAACCGCTGTGCGTCAGCCGTTGCAAGCTCCTCAGGCGTAAAGTTCAAAGGATAAAATCTTTTCATCGCATTTATGAAATCCTTCTTTACATCCTTCAGCATCCTCTTCGCAACACCTGGCGGCTGACCCCACGGAAAATCTTTTCTTGCCACAAGGCATGGAGAAGATGCGACAAGGATTACAGCCTTGAATAGATCGGGAGCGCTTGCGGCCATTTCCAGAATCGCCTGTCCACCCAGAGACCAGCCAACGGCGACGATGTATGCGGATTGCGGATTGCGGATTGCGGATTTAAAGTCTGAAATTTTATTTATAACCTTCTCTATTGCAGGTTGCAATGTCGGTTCATCCCATCTGTCTTTCTCACTATGCCCGGGCAGGTCAATTGCGATGACCTCATAATCTTTTGATAATTCTTCTATCTGATGTTGCCAGATGCTGGAATCCGTTGCCCAGCCGTGAAGAAAGAGCAATTGCGGAGTGCGGATTGCCGGGCGCCCATGCAGTGGGCGCGGATTTATAATTATAGTCATTTCGCCAGTTCCTTAATTACACCCAGTGCATATTTCAGATCATCCCACGAATGATTTGCCATAAGGGTAACCCTCATCCTGCTGGCGCTTTCAGGCACCGTCGGCGGTCTTATGGCCTGGACAAATACGCCTTTTTCCAGAAGGTTTCTGCTTAGTTTTACTGCCCTGTCCGCATCCCTAACGAGTATGGGGATTATCTGGGTTTCGCTTTTCATGGTGTCAATGCCGGCCTCTTGAAGCCCGGCCCTGAAATAGGCGATCCTGTCCCACAGATTCCGCCTCAGGTGCGGTTCGTTTTCTACAATATCTATTGCGGCAATGCTTGCCGCGCACACTGCCGGAGGCAGGCTTGTTGTGTAGATAAAAGGGCGCGCCTTGTTTATCAGATAATCTATGAGTTTCCTGCTCCCTGCCGCATAAGCGCCGAACGAGCCCAATGCCTTGCCGAGCGTGCCCATCTGGATGATGTTGGAATTTTCTATGTCAAAATGTTCCAACGCGCCTCTCCCGTTTATCCCTAAAACTCCTGTTGCATGGGCATCGTCCGCCATAAACATACAGTTGTATTTTTCCGCCAGTTCGGATAATTCTTTGAGCGGCGCAATATCGCCGTCCATGCTGAAGACGCCGTCAGTGACAATCAGCGTTGCGTGTTGCGTGCTGCGCGCCGCGTGTTTTTTGAGAAGAGCTTCAAGCGAATTTATATCTTTGTGAGGGTATCTTTTTAGTTCTGCCTTACTTAAAAGACATCCATCTATAATTGATGCATGATTAAGTTTGTCTGAAAATATGACATCGCCCCTGCCGACAAGGGCTGATATAATCCCGATATTTGCATGATAGCCTGAGTTGAATACGAGCGCCGCTTCCGTGCCTTTAAATTTTGCAAGCCTGTGTTCAAGTTCCTTATGCGGCTCCATAGTTCCTGAAACAAGCCGGGACGCACCGGAGCCGAAGCCATATTTTTCAATAGCCCTTACAGCAGCCTCTTTAATCTTCGGATGATTGGCAAGTCCGAGGTAATTGTTGGAGCAGAGGAGAATTACATCTTCGCCGTTTATTTTAACCCTCGGTTCTTGAGGACCTTCAATAAGCGATAACCGGCGGAAGAGACCTGATTTCTTAAGGCCGGTCAAATCTTCGTCTATGAAATCCAGAATCCCTGAATTCATTTTTTGGGTTTTAGCCCCCAATCCCTGATCATCTGCAAATCTTCTTCCGGCGGCCTTCCCGGGGTTGTGAGATAATTTCCGATCATCATGCCGTTCGCCCCTGCTGCAAATATCAGGCATTGCATATCCCTAAGATTAACCTGCCTGCCGCCGCAGATGACAATATCCTTTGCCGGCAGCATAAAACGGCAGAGCGCAATGATCTTCAGGCATTCTATCGGTGTGAGATTAGTTGCATTTTCTAATGGTGTGCCAGGCCGTGGATTTAGAAAATTTATCGGAATGGAATCTACATCCAGCTCCCTGAGGGTTGCCGCCAACTCCACCCGTTGTTCTCCGGATTCGCCGAGACCGAATATGCCGCCGCAGCATGTATGGAATCCAAGCTCCTTGGCTGTTCTTACGGTGTTTACATCTTCTTCATAATCATGGGTTGAGCAGATACTGGGGAAAAAACTCCCGGCTGTTTCAAGATTATGATGGTAGCTTTGCAGGCCTGCATCCTTGAGCCGCTGAAGGGTTTCGGCATCCATGATACCCAGGGAGGCGCATCTTTCCATCGGCAATGTATCTCTCATCTCCTGAAGTGTCTGCGCAAGCAGTTCTATCTCCTTGTCTTTACTAACGGATGTGCCGCTCGTAACAATAGAAAATTCTCTTGCTCCGGTCTTTGAAGCGGCCTCTGCTGTTTCAAGAATCTTTTGAGGCTCCGCCATGGGATAGGTCGCAACATTGGTATCATAATGCGCGGACTGAGCGCAGAAGGCGCAGTCTTCAGGGCAGAGGCCGCTTTTCGCGTTTATAATAGAGCAGAGATTGATTTCATCGCCTTTAAAATGTTTACGCACCTTTTCACCAGAGGCGAGGATGTCAAAAATATATTCGTCCGGCAGATTTATGAACTCACACCCTTCCTCATAGGAAAGCCCTTTCCCTTGCAAAGCCTTTTTTTGAAATTTTTGCAGCGCTTTTCTCATCATAGGCACTTTACTCCCGCACTAAAAATTTTGGTTCTTTCGTAAAAAAGTTGATTTTACTTAAAAAACCTTATTGGTTATTGGAAAGTGTCAGGGGGATTTTTTCAGCCAAAACAAAATTTTGCAGTGCCTTTTCAAGACCCCAGAGCCTTCGTATTTTGCCTGAGCAGGCAGGTTTCCAGAGCCTTTGTTCAGCAAGTTCAATGGGGTCTAAGTCTTGCTAAATTTATTTTACCCTGCCGTGCTATCGGCAATATACGAATAATGTTTTGGCTGAAAAAATCCCCCTGACACTTTTAGGCTGCCTTTTCAACTAAAATACGAAAGAACCAAAATTTGGCGCAGGGTTTAGATAGCACAGAAAGGACGGTATTGTCAACCTATGATTAGCATCTTGGTTGACAAGAGAATAAGAGCGGTTGATTTACCCTATTGTTTTTTTTTCGTCCGTATGGCATATTCTTTTCATAATGAAGTGTCCGTTTTGCAGCCACATAGAAGATAAGGTCATTGATTCCAGGCTTTCGCAGGATGGCGATGTTACCCGGCGCCGCAGGGAGTGCCTGAAATGCGGGAAGCGGTTTACAACCTATGAGCGGGTGGAAGAGGCATTGCCCCTGGTCATTAAAAAAGACGGCAGGCGGGAGCTTTTTGACAGGACAAAGATATTAAACGGCATACTTCGCGCCTGCGAAAAAAGACCTGTGGGAATTGAAGCCATAGAGAAGATCGTTGACAGGATTGAGAAGGGACTTTTAGAAACAGGCGAAAGAGAGGTGCAGAGCTCTGCCATAGGCAGCAGGGTAATGGAAGGGCTCAAGAATCTTGACGAGGTGGCTTATGTCAGATTTGCGTCTGTTTACCGGGAGTTCAGGGATATCAATGAGTTTATGACGGAACTCAAAGGGCTTCTTGAGGTAAGCAAGAAGAAGTGAAATCCGAAATGATGAAGATAGCAGTTACCCTTGCCAGAAAAGGTACTGGCAAGACAAGCCCAAATCCGGCAGTAGGAGCGGTCATTGTAAAAAATGGTAAAATTATCGGCAAAGGGTATCATAGAAAGGCAGGCCTTGCCCATGCAGAGATAAATGCCTTACGGGAAGCAGGCATAGAGGCAAAAGATGCGGAAATGTATGTAACCCTTGAGCCGTGCAATCATTTTGGAAGAACTCCTCCGTGCACAGACGCTATAATAAAGGCAGGCGTAAAAAAGGTTTTTGTAGGCATGAGAGATCCAAATCCCCTGGCGGCAGGAAGCGGGATAGGGCGGTTGAGAAATGCCGGCATAGAAGTGGAAGCTGGAATACTGGAAAAAGAATGCAGTGAAATCAATGAGGCATACATTAAATATATAACGACAAAGACACCCTTTGTAACACTAAAACTTGCCGCAACCCTTGATGGAAAGATTGCCGCTTTTACCGGAGAGTCAAAATGGATTACCGGCGAGCCATCCCGCAAATATGTGTCATGGTCGGCATTGGAACGGTGTTAAGAGATGATCCCGAACTTACCGTTCGCCTTGTGAAAGGGAAAGACCCGGCAAGGGTTGTTGTTGACAGCAAATTGAGAATACCTGTAACAGCAAAAGTTCTCAATAGCAAAAGAGGCAGCGTTATTATAGCAACAACCCATGAGAGGCAAGAGGCAAGAGGCAAGAGGCAAAAGATAAAAAAAATAGAGGCTAAAGGCGCGGAGGTTTGGATCCTTCCTTCAAAAAAGAAAGAAGTGGATTTAACTGCGCTTATGAAAGAAATCGGTAAAAGAGAGATAATAAACCTTATTATTGAAGGCGGCTCAAAGTTTGCAGCATCAGCCATTAAAGAGCGCATTGTCGACAAGGTTGCAATTTTCTTGGCGCCAAAGATTCTTGGCAAAGAAGGCTTGCCAATGATAGGGGGGCTTGGTATAAGGAGATTGTCAGAGGCAATTTGCCTGCGGAAGTTACAGTGCAAGAAGATTGGGGAAGATATTTTGGTGGAGGGATACTTATAGCCTGTTAGCTCATAGTTCATAGCTCATAGTAAAAACTATCAGCTATCAGCTATCAGCTATCAGCTATCAGCTATGTTTACCGGCATAATACAGGCAATCGGCACAGTAAAGGATATTCAAATAAAGGGCGATTTTGCCAGGATTGCCATTGAGCATAAGGGGGGTCTCTCCGGTATAAATATCGGGGACAGCGTGGCAGCGGATGGCGCCTGCCTGACTGTTGTAAAAATCTCCGCTTCTCATTTTGAGGCGGATATCTCCCGGGAAACCCTGCTGCTTACAACGTTTGGAAGCGCTAAGACCGGGGGAAAGGTTAATCTGGAAAAATCGCTTACCCCATCAACTCCGATAGGCGGACATTTTGTTGCCGGCCATGTGGATGGAGTCGGTTTTATTAAGAGAAAGACGGCAGAGGGCAATTTTGCAATGCTGGACTTTGAGGTTCCGGGCGAATTGCAGAGTCAGATAGCTAAAAAAGGCTCTGTCGCGGTGGACGGCATAAGCCTCACGGTGGCGGATATTATTGAATATGGATTCAGAGTCGCCATCATCCCGCACACATTGCAGAATACAACCCTGTCTCGGAAGCATGAAGGGGATCGGGTAAATATAGAAACAGATGTTCTTGCAAAATATGTGGAGCGGTTTTTATTGGCGCATAAAAGGCATGGCATTAATGAAACATTTTTAAAGGAGCATGGTTTTCTTAAGGGCTGAAGGTTGAAAAAAACATCTAAAAAGCTTCAGCCCGATGACTTTTCCCATAGTTATCTTTGAGTTTAACGGATATGTATGGTAGTATAATCGCCAGGCGCGTCATAACAGGAAGGTGAAAAAATTATGTCAACAAGAACAAGAAGGGTTGAAGAGGCAATTAACGATATAAAACAAGGAAAGATGGTCATCCTTGTTGACGACGAAGACAGGGAAAACGAGGGCGATTTGACCATAGCCGCGGAAAAGGTAACTCCTGATGCTGTAAATTTCATGACGAAGTTTGGCCGCGGGATTATCTGTTTAACGTTGACTGAGGAGAAGGCTGATGAACTTGATTTAAAGCCAATGGTAACGGAAAACACCTCTCCGTTAAAGACGGCATTTACAATATCAATAGATGCCGGCACGGGCGTAACTACAGGTGTCTCTGCCCATGACAGGGCGCACACAATCCTTACAGCCATTAAAGACGGGGCAAGGCCTGAGGATTTGGCAAGGCCGGGCCATATCTTTCCTTTACGCGCAAGAAAAGGCGGCGTTCTGGTAAGGACAGGCCAGACAGAAGGCTCTGTTGACCTGGCAAGGCTTGCGGGATTAAAGCCGGCCGGGGTTATCTGCGAGATTATGAAGGATGACGGCGCTATGGCAAGGATGCCGGATCTGGAACTATTCGCCCAAAAACACGGCCTTAAGATAGTGAGCATTGCTGATATTATTGAATACAGGATAAGAAAGGATAGACTCGTCAGGAGGGTTGCTGAAGCAATTCTTCCTACCAGATACGGCGGCGACTTTAAGGCTATAGCCTATGAAAATGATGTTGACTTCCATGAACACCTGGCTCTGATTAAAGGCGAGATAACCCCTGATGAGCCTGTTCTGGTAAGGGTTCACTCTGAATGTCTCACAGGCGATGTGTTCGGCTCGGAAAGATGCGACTGCGGAGACCAGCTCAAGTGCGCTATGAAGCTGATTGAAAGGGAAGGAAAGGGGGTTGTCCTCTACATGCATCAGGAGGGGAGGGGCATCGGGCTTGCCAATAAAATTAAGGCATATGCCTTGCAGGACAAGGGTATGGATACGGTTGAGGCGAATGAAAAACTTGGCTTTAAGGCCGACCTTCGGGATTACGGCATAGGCGCGCAGATACTTCTTGATATAGGCGTAAAAAAGATGCGCCTTATGACCAATAATCCCAAGAAGATAGTCGGCCTTGAAGGCTATGGCATGGAAGTTGTTGAAAGAGTGCCCATAGAGGTCATTCCGCATAAGCGCAATGTGGATTATCTGCGAATCAAAAAAGAAAAAATGGGGCATATCTTTGAAAATCTTGAAGTGGTTGCAACTAAACAGGAGGTTTTATGCCAAAAATAATTGAAGGCGGTTTGTCGGCAAAGGGGTTGAAATTTGGAGTGGTGGTAAGCAGATTTAACGACTTCATAGGCAACAGGCTTTTAGAGGGAGCAGTGGATACGCTCTTGCGAAGCGGCGCATCCGATGCGGATATAAATGTTGTTAAGGCGCCGGGCTCTTTTGAAATACCTGTCGCAGCGCAGGCCATGATAAAAAACGGGAGCTATGACGCAGTTATATGCCTTGGAGCGATAATAAGAGGCTCTACCCCGCATTTTGACTATATTGCATCCGAGGCGGCAAAGGGCATTGCAAAGGTATCTCTGGATGCAGGGCTTCCGATTGCCTTTGGCATTATAACTGCCGACAGCATTGAGCAGGCAATAGAAAGGGCAGGCACAAAATCGGGAAATAAAGGCAGGGATGCCGCCCTGAGCGCCATTGAGATGGCAAATCTGTTTAAAGAACTTAAAAAGAGAAGATAGCTGTAGGGGCGATTCTTGTAATCGCCCTTTGAGGCGAACACAAGGTTCGCCACTACAAAAGATCGGGCGGGGACAAGCCCCTCCCCTACTTTTTAGAATACGGCAGAGAGAGGAGAGGTGGTGGCACAATAAAATGAGTTTAAGCAGGCGAAAGGCAAGGATAGTTGTATTAGAAGCCCTTTACCAGTTTGATATTTCAAATGGAGATGCAAATAATATTATAAATGCCAAATTGACGGGCAAGAATCTGTCAAAAGGCACAAAAGATTTTATTTTGAAATTAGCAGAAGGCATTTTAGAACACAGGGACGAAATAAACAATCTCATAGAGGCAAATGCAGAAAACTGGTCTATGGACAGGATTGCTGTTATAGACAGAAATATTCTCATGCTTGCGTCCTTTGAGCTGTTATATTGCCCTGATGTTCCTTTTAAAGTCGTTATTGATGAGGCGGTGGAGCTCGCAAAAATGTATGGAGCAGAAGATTCGGGAGCGTTCATAAACGGCATATTGGATAAGATAGGCAAAGGAATTGCTTTTAGAAAACAAGAAATAAGCCTGTCCCTGCAGAGCCTGCCCCAGCGGTAGTAAGCAGGGGCTTTAAGCAGGGAAGAGATTGCATGAACCCCGTTAGAAAGCCTCGTAGACTTGTAACGGGATGCAACAATATCACAGGAGTTTTCTAACGGGATGAATACTGTAGACGGACTTATAAAAGAAAAGCTTCCGCAGCACATCGCCATCATTATGGACGGCAACGGCCGCTGGGCGGAGAAAAAAATTCTTGGCAGGATTAACGGCCACAGAAAGGGGATTGAGGTTGTCAAGGATATTGTGGAATTCTGCCGGGAACTCGGCATTGGCTATCTCACGCTCTACACTTTCTCTAAAGAAAACTGGAGCAGGCCTAAAGCAGAGGTCAGCGCCCTGATGGAATTTCTGGAAGAGCATTTAAGGAAAGAGCTTCTGAAACTTATAAGAAACGGCATAAGATTCAGGGCAATCGGCAATATCTGGGAGCTGCCGGCAAATATACAAAAGATTATAAGAGAGGTGGAGGATAAGACACGGCATAATGGCGGGATGGTTCTTAATCTTGCGCTGAGTTACGGCGGGAGGGCAGAGATTGTAGAGGCTGCAAAGAAAATTGCCATGGAAGTAAGACAAGGCAGGATTACTGCAGATGATATTACAGAAGAGGTCTTTGCAAAACATCTTTATACTGCCGGCAGCCCGGATCCCGACCTCCTTGTGAGAACAAGCGGCGAATTCAGGATAAGCAATTTTCTCCTATGGCAGATGGCATATACCGAAATATATGTTACCGATGTGTTGTGGCCTGATTTCAAAAGGCAGCATCTTATTGAGGCGCTCCTTGATTTTCAGAATAGAGAGAGAAGGTTCGGACTTACCGGTGAGCAGCTCAAGAGATGCGGGGCAGGCAGCGGGGGATGAAAAGGGTAGCAACCGGTCTTTTGCTTGGCTTTTTATTCATTTTTTTAATTCTCTATGCAACTCTCTTCTGGCTTTCTGTAATAGTTAGTTTAACAGTCGGCCTTGCGCTGTTTGAGTATTATAGAATAGTTGTTAGCCGGGATAGAGGTCTCTTATGGCTAGGGACTCTGCTTGGGGCAACAGTTCCCATTATCATTTTTTTGTTTGGCCTTAAGGGATTTTCCGGCTATTTAATCTTCACGGTTTTCTTTATATTTACATACTGCCTTTTTATACATGACCCGCTTGTCTCTGTTACCAACCGCATAGGCGCAGGGGTTTTGGGGATTGTTTACATTGCCTTTTCTCTTTCCCATCTCATCCTATTAAGGAATTTGGAGCAGGGAAGGATGTGGCTTTTATTTCTTATTTTTATTATATCTGCAAACGATACCTGTGCATATTATGCAGGGAGGGGGATTGGGAGGCATAAACTGGCTCCGGTGGTAAGTCCTCAAAAGACCGTGGAGGGCGCATTCGGCGGACTTACAGGAGGGGTTTTAGCTGCACTAGTATTTCAGCATTTTTTTTTGCCGCAGATTTTGCTGCAACAGACTGTGGCGCTTGCAATATTGATAGGTATATTGAGTCAAACGAGCGACCTGTTTGAATCCCTTATTAAAAGAAGCGCCGGTGTAAAGGATTCAGGGAATATCCTCCCGGGTCACGGCGGGGCGCTGGATAGAATAGACAGCCTTATCTTTCCAATCCCATTTCTCTATTACTATCTCGTTATATTCAAGTAGGGCAATCCCTTATGGTTGACAGGGCTTAACCCCTGTCTTTGATTTTACAAAATTCATGCATTTCCGGTATAAAGATGGCTATAAAAAAACTTGCAATCCTTGGCTCTACAGGCTCTATTGGCCGGAGCGCTCTTGAAATTGTCAGGCGACATCCGGACAGATTTAAGATAGCGGCCCTCGCAGCAGGCAAGAATAAAAGTCTATTCAAAAGGCAGGTGGAAGAATTTAAACCAAAGGTTATATCCCTTTCGGATGAGAAAGATATAAATGAAGTAAGGAGGAATCTATCATATAGTCCCAAGAGCCATTGCGGGGACGAAGGTTTGCTTGAGGTGGCCACCTGCGATGGTATGGATACGGTAGTCTCCGCGCTGGTCGGCGCGTCGGGTCTTGCGCCAACCATGGCCGCAATCAGGGCGCGAAAAGACATTGCCCTTGCGAATAAAGAAGTTCTGGTTATGGCAGGCGGATTGGTGATGGAGGAGGCGAGGAAAAATAAAATCAACCTTCTTCCCATTGACAGCGAGCACAGCGCCATATTTCAGTCCCTTGTGGGGCATAAAAGAGAGGATATAAAAAGACTCATACTTACGGCATCCGGCGGGCCATTTTTAAATATGCCTATCAAAAAACTATCAGCCATTACGCCAAAACAGGCGCTCAATCATCCAAAATGGAAGATGGGAAAAAAGGTTACCATAGATTCTGCAACGATTATGAATAAAGGCTTGGAGGTGATTGAGGCTATGTGGCTTTTTGACATGCCGCCGGAAAAGATAAGCGTCCATATTCATCCTCAGAGCATTGTCCATTCTATGGTTGAATATATTGACGGCTCCATTGTGGCCCAACTCGGGCCAACGGATATGAAAGGGCCGATATCGTATGCCCTTGCATATCCCGATAAAAGGATTGACTGCGGCATTGCCCCGCTTAATCTCTGCGAGATGGATCAGCTTACATTTATGGAGCCTGACGAAAAAAGGTTTCCGGCTCTGAGGCTTGCTTATGAGGCGATTGAGGCAGGGGGCATTATGCCTGTTGTTTTGAATGCCGCTGATGAGGTTGCAGTGGAGGCGTTTTTGGAGCGGAAGATAAAATTTACGGAAATAACGAAGATTGTGGAGAGCGTAATGGAAAAATATCAAAATCAAAAATCAAAAACCCAAAATCCAAAATTGAATCAGATATTGGAGGCGGATAGATGGGCAAGGGAAGCGGCAAGGGAGATAATAAAACAGCAATAAAAAAGGGGATACAATGACAACACTCATATCATTCTTAATAGTTCTCGGTATCTTAGTCTTTATCCATGAGCTTGGCCACTTTATCATTGCGAAGCTCTCAGGCGTGGGGGTTTTGAAATTTTCCCTGGGGTTCGGGCCAAAGCTCATCGGCATCAAAAGAGGAGAGACAGAATATCTTATTTCCGCGCTTCCGCTTGGCGGCTATGTAAAAATGGTCGGCGAATCAACCGATGAAGAGGTTAAGCCCGAAGAGAACGAAAAATCATTCGCCAACAAGCCTATTTCAAAAAGGGCCGCAATAGTTGTGGCGGGGCCGATCATGAACCTTGTTCTGGCGTTTGCCCTGCTGCCGCTTATATATTTTATCGGGATTCAAATCCCCGCTTATCTGGACAAGGAGCCGATAGTTGGTTATGTGGTCAAAGGTGAAAATGCTGATAAGGCAGGTTTAAAAAAAGGGGATGTAATTTTATTTATAGATGGGAAATCTATTAAAAACTGGGAACGGCTTAATACTGTTATTATTTCCAATCCAAACAAATCGCTCAAGCTCGTTGTTAAAAGAGACGGAGAAATTAAAGAGGTTCAATTGACGCCGGAGGCATCTTCTCAAACAGGCGGCGGGGTGAGCGGATTTTTTCCTCCCATGAGTCCAACCGTAGGAGGGCTTATAAAAGGATTGCCTGCTGAAGAGGCGGGATTAAGGGTCGGCGATATTATCCTCGCTGTTGATGGCCAGAGGATAGACCACTGGATAGAGCTGCAACAGGCAATTCAAAAAGACATGGGGCAAGGGTCAGGGGTCAAGGGGCAGGTAAATGAAATAACCTTCTCTGTAAAAAGGGGAGATGAAACCTTTGAAGTTCGCATAAAGCCGCGGTGGAATGAGAGCATCAAGGGGTATGCCATAGGTGTAGCGCCTCTTCAGGAGACAATTACAAGACGCTATGGCCCTGTTGGGGCAGTGATAGAAGGGATTAAAAAAATGGGCGAGCTGACGATAATGACCTTTGTCATTATAAAAAAACTTTTTGTCGGAGAGATATCCATCAAAACCCTTGGCGGTCCTTTGATGATTGCGCAGGTGGCTGGTCAGGCTGCCGAATCAGGCCTTACACCCCTTCTCTCCCTCATGGCGTTTTTAAGCCTGCAGCTCGGCATATTAAATCTTTTGCCGATACCGGTTTTAGACGGCGGTTTTTTGTTATTCTTCGGCATAGAGGCGCTCCGAGGCAAACCTTTGAGCGAAAAGGTTATGACCATAGCCCAGAATATCGGCATCGGACTTCTGGTTTTACTTATGGTTTTTGTAACTTATAATGATGTAATGAGGCTGGATATAATAGAGTATATACGAAAGATAGTTGGAGGAAGAGGCTAAAATCTTTTACTATTTCCTACATCCTACCTCCTACATCCCAACTTATGAAAATACTCGCCATAGATACATCCACTTTATCAGGAAGCATTGCGCTGCTGGAGGACGACCGATTGCTGGCTGAATTGACAACCTGCATTCAAAAAACCCATGCAGAAAGACTTTTGCCGTCAATACAAAGCCTCCTGAAGACTATTGGCGCAAAGGCAGACGATATAGATAGTTTTGCCCTGACTATTGGCCCGGGTTCTTTTACCGGGCTTAGAATCGGGCTTTCTACCATAAAGGGGCTTGCATGGAGTTTAAAAAAGCCTGTGGTCGGCGTATCCACATTGCAGGCGCTGGCAATGAATGTTCCGTATTCCGACATGCAAATCTGTCCTGTGCTGGATGCGCGCAAAAAAGAGGTTTACGCAGGGATTTACCGGTTTCAAGACTCCGAATGTCTTTGCATCATGCCGGATGCGGCAATAAGCCCCACTACCCTTATTGAGCAAATACAAGAGCCGACCATATTTACTGGCGATGGAATTCAGGTTTTTAAATCTCAAATCTCAAGTCTCAAATCTCAAATTGTTTTTGCGCCTTCTCATCTCTGGCCGATAAAGGCGTCAAACATTGGTTTGCTGGCATGGAAGAGATTTAAAAGCGGCAATATGGATAAGCCGGAAAATATCAGATTAAATTATTTGAGACCTTCTGAGGCGGAACTTAAACCTTCTTTTTTTCTTCTCTAGCCTTGTGCCTTCAGCCCCGCTAGAAGCTTCCTGCGTCGTTAGCGATTTTTTTCCCCACAGTAAGCAAAAAACTTCTTAAGAAGGAGTTTCAACCCAAATCCCGTTTTAGCGGGTTCAAATTTTCAATTGACAATTACAATTTTTCATGTATATTACATAACCCATTATGGCAAATTCAAAGAAAAAGAAATCCGTGACAAAAGCAAAGAAGGCTGTGAAAAAGCCTGCGCCAAAAATAAAAAGGGCTAAGGCCAGGCCAACCGGGGAAAAGATTGTTGCAAAGAAGCAATGGAAAAAGCCTCTTCCCAGGACAGCCCGCATGGCTGCGAAAACCAGGGCAAAAAAACCTTTCCAAAAGGAGATAGCCAAAAAGCTTCTCAAGGCGAAGGAAGATCTCCTGGCAGAAGTGGCTGCAAAGATAAAAAGCGAGAGCAATGCTCTCAAATTTGAGATCGGCGATATTTATGATATCGCCAGCAGCGAGCGGGAAAGGGAATTAACCCTTATGCTGGGCGACAGAGACAGGGAAAAGCTGGCTGAGATAGAAGAGGCCTTTGAGAGGATTAAAAACGGAAGTTACGGCATGTGTGAAGAGTGCGGCGAACCGATAGGAGAAGGAAGGCTCCTGGCCATGCCTTTTACACGAGTTTGTATAGAGTGCAAGTCAAAGGATGAAAGAGAAAAAGGCGCCATAAGGCGCTATGAGGAAGAACACGGACTGACAATGCTGGAAAAGACAGAGGTTGAGGAAGAGGAATTTTAAGCCTTCAGTTTCATTTTTGCAAATCCACCTTTCCAACAAAGTAAACCCCCACACCTTGACCCCCACACCAAAGATTTTGGTGTGGGGGCAAGGAAGAAAATAAGTAACCCTGCGCCAAGAGCGCAGGGCATTCCCAACAAGGTGTGGGGGTAAATCTTTTTAAATCCAATGGCTAATCATACAAAGGGACGCATAAAAAAGCTGGCCGGTATCGCAGCAACCATTTTTGTTTTTATAATTATTGCGCTAGCCGTCTATAACAAGAGGCCATCGGAGACAAAATATACCCGTCTCTTGATGGGAACTGTTGTTGAAATTACCCTTGTGGGAGGCGATGAGACCGGTCTGACTTCAGCAGCCGATGCTGCTTTCGATGAGATGCAAAGGCTCGAACATCTCTTGAGCCGTTACAGGGATGATAGCGATGTCGCTCGGATAAATAGAGCGGCAGGAAAAGAGGCGGCAGTCGTTTCAAAGGAGACCATGGATGTGATAGAGGCGTCTTTGAAGGTTTCTCAATATTCCCATGGCGCCTTTGACATCACCATGGGTGTTCTCGGAAATCTCTGGCATTTTACCGCTGATGATAGAGGGGCAATGACGCCGCCCCCACAACAAGAGGCGGCAAAACTCCTCCCGCTTATTGATTACCGTAGAATAATCATTGATAAAAAAAATTCTACCGTCAAACTTGCGCGACCGGGGATGAAGATAGATCTGGGCGGCATTGCCAAAGGATATATTGTCGGCAGGGCGGTAGATGTATTAAAAAGACATGGCATCAAGAAAGGCATTGTCCATGCGGGCGGCGATATGGTTGTGTTTCAGGAGCCGGATGACGAGCCGTGGCTCATCGGCATTCAGGACCCACGCAATAAGGATAGGCTTATCGGAACGATAAAGGCCTATAATACTGCCATCTCCACATCAGGAGACTATGAACGATTTTTTATAAAGGATGGCGTCAGATACCATCATATCATGGACCCTTCCACTGGTTTTCCAGCGAATAAGTGCAGGGGCGTCACCATTGTAGCAAAGGATTCAACCATGGCGGATGCCCTGTCAACGGCAATATTTGTTCTGGGGCCAGATGACGGCATGAAACTGATAGAAAAACTGCCTGATGCACAGGGATTGATTATTGATGCAAATGGCAGAATAACTGTATCTGCAGGATTAAAGGGAAAAGTAATCTTTTTAAAACAGTAAAATCGGTTCTTTCGTAAAAAAGCTGATTTTACTTAAAAAAAACTCATTGGGAGAGGCATGCCCCCACACCAAAGATTTTGGTGTGGGGGCATGCCTCTTTGAGACAGTTTTTTAACTAAAATACGAAAGAACCATAAAATCTCTCATGCAAGGAGGAAAGAAGTGGCAGAAGAAAAAAAGGAGCTGTGGCTCAATTATCTTGCGCTGTCCACGGTTATTCTGGCGGTCTGCGCCACCCTGGCTGCTTTTAAAGGCGGCGGGTATTCCACGCGGGCAATGCTCAGCCAGTCGCAGGCATCTGACCAATGGGCCTTTTATCAGGCCAAGGGCATCAAAGGGTATATCTATGAAATGCAGAAGGAAAAGCTTGAGCTTGAGACCGAAGCGATGCGAGGGAGGGTGTCATCAAAGGTAATAGAAGATTATGAGAAAAAGACGGAGGCGTATTCCAAAAAGATAAAGAAATACGATGATGAAAAAACGGAGATTCAAACAGAGGCAAAAAAGCTGGAAGGAATAAGGGATGATGCCAAGAGGCATTCTCAGGCCTTCGGAGTCGCTGTGATATTTCTTCAGATTGCCATCCTCCTTTCATCCATCGCCGCACTGATGAAGAAAAAGGCGGTCTGGATGCTTGGCCTAGGGGTTGGAATTATCGGCATAGTCCATTTTGCAAACGGATTTTTGCTTTTCATAGGTTGAGCAGGGGCTCAATATATTGAGCCCTTATCGTAAATTCACCACACATGTCCCGGCTGCCGATGCCGCTGTATTCATTGGGGGATAATTTTTATACATAGAACGTTCTCCTATTTATCCAGCATATCATGTATCTCTTCCAGCAAATCCGCTTCTACAGTATAACCTGCCTCCGACAATATCGTGAATACGAGCAACCTGACAGCCGGCTCGTCGTCTACAACAAGAAATCTCTTTTTGGTTAAGCTGGTCATTTTTGAGGATATAGCATACAACAATAAAAAAAGATGTCAATACTACTTTCGGGTAATATGACTACAGGTTATAAATAGCATAACTTTGGGTATTTGTCTATTGTAATATATAAATTTTCTGGAAAACGGGAAAAGGGGATATACGAAAAAATCCCTGGCCAAGATTGCAAAAGCCCTCGGCATTCATATCTCACAATTATTTTTTGAAGAAAAAAAGATTCGGGACTATGTTGCCGAGCCTCCCGCAACATACGGGAAACGAAGCAATATGTATGATGAGATCATTGCCTTGCTGGACAAGCTTCCGGACAATGTGGCGGAGCATTATAGAATGCTCCTCAGGGCTGAGGTCAGAATCAAGGATAAAGAAAAAGGGCGATAGCCGCATAATAGAATAAGGCTTAGAGAGAAACCGATAATGGGGGAAGCTGTTTCAAAACATAGTCTCTGATTGCCTTTGGTTTCGGCAATTTCCTCACGATCTTTCCTTTTTTTATCAAAGGCTGAAGGAGCGCTTCAAAGCTGCCGCCGCAGGCGCACTTTAACGCCGACCGGGGCACCCATCCGAAGGATGGGTCGGGCTTGCTCCTTAAAGGCACGATTTTATCATTGCCGCATTTTTTGCACCGCAGAATCTCTTTTGCGCCTGACCACTTTCCCCGTTTGGCCATAGGCTTTCCTTCTATCTCCATGATGTCCATGGCAAAGTCAACAACAGGGGCATTGCTTATGCATGTGCCGACGCCGTAAGCATCCACCAGAGGCTTTAATTCCACAACCTCTTTTTCATCAAGCCCGCCGCTGGCAAAGAGTTTTACATCTTTAAAACCGCGCAAATCAAGCTCCCACCGCACCTCTTCAAATATGCGGTAAAAATTTCCCCTCCGAGATGCGGGCGTATCAAGCCTCACCGCATAAAGTTTGCCCTTCATTGCCTCTGCAACGCGGAGGGCCTCAAATTTTTCGTCATTGAATGTATCAATGAGCGCAACCCGTTTAACCTTTTTATCTATGACCTCGTCAAATGCCTTGATTGCATCGGTGGTATCGCCTAAAACCAGTATCAACGCATGGGGCATGGTGCCCATAGGGTCTGTCTCAATAAGCTCTGCGCTCACAATCACTGCAACCCCGTCACATCCGCCGATATACGCAGCGCGCTCTATCATCGGCGCAACCGCGGGGTGCATCCTGCGCGCGCCGAAGCTGACCACCACCCTGTCGCCTGCTGCAAGCCGTATCCGAGCCGCTTTTGTGGCAACGCCTGTTGCCTGACAGATAAGCCCGAGCATGGCAGTCTCAAATACGCAGAAATCCGTATACATCCCCTCTATCTCCATCACCGGTTCATAAGGCTTAAAGAGCGTCCCTTCCTGAAATGCCCTGATGTTGACGAGTTTCCCTTCCATCAAATACGCAACCTCTTCTATTCCTGCCAGCACAGCCCACTGCCAACCATTGGGAAGGGTCTTTGCAAAAAACTCTGCCCTTACCCGCTTATCAATCCCCTTTTTCTTAAGTATCTCTACTGTCCGGGCAAAATAGACATCTGTGGTCCTGCCTGATTTAATGTCCTTTGGCTCTGCGATGTGGAACATAGGGCCTCCATTTTATAGGCTGAAGGCTTAAGGCATAAGGCAAAAGTAAAACCTTTAATCTTCAGCCATCAGCCTTAAGCCTGTCTCTTCTAATCTGCCTTCTGCATTACAAGCTCTGCCCGCTCTCCTCTCAAAAAAAGCAGGAGCAGCATTCCGATTACAAGTATAGCAGAGCCTGCTATGATAAATCCTATTCCAGGGTCTCTGTTTATATTAAGCACGACATAAGGCGTGTTGATATAATCAACAAGCTCTATGGTCTGGCCTTCAAGCTTTACGCTGCTGCCGGGCGCGGATAGAGGAAGCCAGGCCTTTTTGCCATCTAAAGATATAATCTCCTGGTACGGGTTTCTATAATCTTGAGAACGGGAATAGGGACTGCCGGTTTCATCCAATGCAAAGTCGGGGATAATCCTGCCAAGTTTAAATATCGCCCCCCCTCCTGTCTTGAATGCCCCTCCAAACTTTATTCTAAAATCCTCTACGCCTGTTTTCAAAATAAGCCCGGTCGGCGCCTCTCCCTGGTCTGCATGATAAAATGAGATGCCTTTGTAAATCAGGGGGCCGTTTATCCGGATATCATCCTTGAGAATCTCTTTTCCATCTTTAAGTAAAGCAACCTTTGTTTTCAAATCTTCCAGACCTGCCCTTCGCGATGCCTTCATTTCTATATCATCAAAGCGGAGCGAAAGTCCCGGCTGAGAAGGAACCTCAATTGTCTGCCCCTGAAAAATAAAATTCCCCGGGCTTCTGAAACCGTATATGCTTCCAATCAAGTGCCCCAGAAGCGCTATTAAAAAACCGATATGCACAATCTGTGGAAATAACAGTTGCCACGGCCTTTTGTCTTTGAATATGGAATAGAGCTTGTCCAAAGCGCAGGCTGCAGTGTTTATGGCAAATATGGCTGTAAGGAATACGAGGATAAAAATCCAGAGGCTTATATTGAGATGCTCCCTGCCGATGGAAAAAAGCCAAGGGAAGAGTATCGCCTGATCCAGAGCCTGAAAGATTTGAGGATTCTTCATGGAGATAATGGAGCCCCATGACGCATCAAGGACAATCAGGCCTGCTAGGATTATAGTGAGTTCCGTGGATACAAAAAAACGCCAGATGGCTCTCATTATTCCCTCACCTGACCGTCTCCGTAAATGATAAACTTCTGCGTTGTCAGCTCCTCAAGCCCCATGGGGCCAAAGGCGTGAATCTTTGTTGTAGATATGCCGATCTCCGCGCCGAGGCCGAGCTGGAAGCCGTCAGAAAATCTTGTGGAGGCATTGACAAGGACAGTAGATGAGTTGACCTCTCTTAAAAACCTCTGGCTATTGGAATAATCCTTGGTGATGATAGACTCGGTATGCAAAGAGCCGTATTTTGCAATGTGAGCTATCGCCTCATCCATATCTTTTACAACCTTTACTGCCAGAATCAAATCCAGGTATTCGGCAGACCAGTCCTCTTCTGCGGCAGGTTTTGCGTAAGGGAGAATCTTTCTTGTCTCATCGCAACCCCTGAGTTCAACATTTACGTCCTGATATTTTTTCCCCATCCTCGGCAGAAACTCTTTTGCAATATTTTTATGAACCAGCAAGCTCTCCATCGCATTGCAAACGCCAGGCCTTTGAACCTTTGCATTAAGGCATATCTTTCCCGCCATGTCTAAATCGGCAGATTCATCAACAAATATATGGCAAACGCCTTTATAATGCTTGATAACAGGGATTCTTGAATTCTCCGCAACAAATCTTATAAGCCCTTCGCCGCCCCTCGGAATGATGAGGTCAATATATTCCTCCAGCTTTAACATCTCAAGAACAGCTTCCCTTTCCGTTGTCGGTATAACCTGAATTGCGGTATCAGGAACCCCCTCTTTTTTACACGCGTCTTGCAGAACCTTTGCAATGGCAAGGTTTGAATTTATCGCCTCAGAGCCGCCTCTTAAGATTACTGCATTGCCTGATTTCAGACAAAGCGCAGCAGCATCTGCAGTAACATTGGGCCTCGCCTCGTAGATGATGCCAATAACTCCTAACGGTATTCTCATCCTCCCAACAAGCAGCCCATTGGGTCTTTTCCACATGCGGGTAATCTCGCCAACAGGGTCAGGCAGATTGGCGACCTCTTTTATCCCATCCGCCATTGTTTTCAAAACCTTATCAGTGATGGTCAGCCTATCCAACATTGCTTTTGATAAACCTTTGCCTTCTGCAGTTTTAAGGTCTTTTGCATTTGCCGCTTTTATTGTATCCGCATTTTTCAAAAGCCCGTCAGCCATTTTCAGCAGCGCGTTGTTTTTTACGGCCGTGTTGCAATTGGCAAGCTTTAAAGACGCCTCTCTCGCGGCTTTTGCTGTCTCAACCATTTCAGATTTTATGGACATAAAAACACCTCGCCTTTTGCCTATTGTAGCAATATGCCTGCCATTGTCAATAGCGTAACAGGAAGGTAAGCTTTGTGAAAAATCAAAAGAATAAATATGCTCTTGACCATCAAGAGCTTTGTTGCTACAATTTATCAGTTATAAAGTTAGAAAGTTATAAAGTTATAAAGTTAAACTTTATAAACTTTTAAACTTTCAACTTTATAAACTTATTATGAGGTCTAACGGGGTGAAAAAGCGCTGGATAGTCCGCTCTCCAGATATGGAGATTCAGGGTCTTTTAGGGAGAGAACTTAAAATCTCTCCACTGACGGCCCAGCTTTTGATAAACAGGGGCCTCCGATGTCCGTCGGAGGCCTTTTCTTTTCTCTCTCCTTCGCTTAAGAACCTGCACGATCCGTTCACGATGAAAGGCATGGACAAGGCGGCAGCCAGGATTGTGAAGGCAGTCAGGGAGAACGAAAAGATTGCTGTCTATGGCGACTATGATGTAGACGGGACAACAGCGACGGCGCTGCTTTATCTTTTTTTAAATGCGGTTGGCGCCTCTGTCAGCTACTACATACCGGAAAGATTAAAACAGGGCTACGGCCTTAATCATCAGGCATTGAGACAGATGGTTGATTCCGGCATAAAAGTTGTTATTACCGCGGACTGCGGTATTACAAATTGCGACGAGGTAATCTTTGCCGGAGGTCAAGGATTAGATGTGATTATTACAGACCATCATGAGCCAAATGGCAATTTGCCGCCTGCATATGCAATATTAAATCCCAAACAGCCGGATTGCCCTTTTCCTTTTAATGAGCTGGCCGGCGTCGGGGTGGCATTTAATCTTGTCATTGCCCTGAGGGCTCGGTTTAGAGAGAACGGTCATTTTTTAAATGGCATTCCGAATCTTAAAAGTTATACCGATATTGTTGCCCTTGGGACTGTTGCCGATATGGTGCCGCTGGTTGATGAAAACCGAATATTGGTCAAACATGGCTTGGATGAATTGACTGCGGGCAAACGGCCAGGAATAAGGGCGCTCAAGGAGATAAGCGGTGTAAGCGGCGCTGTGAAGACAGGCTCTGTAGGGTTTCAGCTTGCGCCACGCATAAATGCGGCAGGAAGATTGGATAATGCGAGCATGGGTGTAAGGCTCCTTATTACAGATGATGATAAGGAGGCAATGGATATTGCCGGAGAATTGGACAGGGGAAATATCGAGCGGCAGAGATTAGAGAAAAAAATACTGTCAGAGGCTATGGAGATTATTGAGGAGAAGACTTTTGATATTCACGGGAAAAAGGGAATTGTGCTTGCACGAGAAGGATGGCATCCGGGTGTTATCGGGATTGTTGCCTCCAGGCTGGTTGACATCTATCGCAGGCCAACGGTTATCATATCCTTAAAAGACGGGAGCGGCAAGGGTTCGGCGCGAGGGATAAAGAATTTTCACATACTGGATGCGTTAGAGCAATGCGGAGATATTCTGGAGAGATACGGCGGACACCGGATGGCAGCCGGTCTTACCATCGGCCAGGAGAATATTAAATCATTTACATCATTATTTCACAACCTGACTGAAAAAGGCTTAAGCTTCGAAGACCTTATACCTGAGGTATCGCTGGATGCATATGTTACGCTGGCAGAGCTGAGTGAAAAGATAGTCGCAGAAATGGACCTTCTTGCGCCTTTTGGCATGTCAAACCCTGAGCCCCTTCTGGGCGCAAGAGACGCCAACATAGTGAAAAGCGAGGTGGTTAGCAAAAATCATCTCAAGCTGAAGATAAAACAAATAAGTCTTATAAGTCCTATAAGACCTATCTTTTTTGACGGGATAGCTTACGGCAAAGGCGACATCCACCCGCTTAAGGGAGATAATTTTGATATTGCCTTTATTCCTTACATTGATGAATGGAATGGAAATAAAAGTTTGAAGCTTAAGGTGAAAGAGATAAAACAGACTACAAGTTGTTAGTCTACAAGCCTACAAGTTTTAAAACTTTTAGTCTAACGACTTGTAGGCTCTTAGTCTGTATTTGTTCTTGACTTGTTTTGAAAAAGAAAATATATTTTCCCCTTGTAAACCCCCACGCCAAAATCTTTGGTGTGGGGGTAAATTATAAAGACAGCTAATGGTTGATGGTTTAATGCGCTATGAACAAAGGACCTATTTCACAATTCATACAAAAGCATTACCTGCATTTTAACGCCGCCGCATTGGTGGATGCGGCTAAGGGATATGAAACGCATCTTGCCGAAGGCGGCAAGATGATGGTTACTTTGGCTGGCGCGATGAGCACCGCCGAGTTGGGCATTTCTCTGGCCGAGATGATTCGTCAGGGGAAGGTGGATATCATTTCCTGCACCGGAGCGAATCTGGAAGAGGACATCATGAACCTCGTGGCGCACAAGCACTACAAGCGCGTGCCGAATTACCGCGACCTCTCTCCGCAGGAGGAATGGGAGTTTTTGGAAAATCACTACAACCGGGTTACCGACACCTGCATACCCGAAGAGGAGGCGTTCCGCAGGCTGCAAAAACATATTTATAAAGTCTGGAAAGACGCGGACACAAAAGGCGAACGGTATTTCCCGCATGAGTATATGTATAAAATATTATTGTCGGGCGAGCTGAAACAGTATTATGAAATAGACCCGAAAAATTCATGGATGCTGGCTGCAGCCGAACGCAATCTTCCTATCATCGTTCCGGGATGGGAAGACAGCACCATGGGAAATATTTTTGCTTCATACATAATCAAAGGCGAAATGAAAGCAACAACCATGAAAAGCGGCATAGAATATATGGTCTGGCTTTCGGATTGGTATCGTAAAAATTCTTCGGGCAAGGGTGTGGGTTTTTTCCAGATAGGCGGCGGCATTGCCGGTGATTTCCCCATATGCGTGGTGCCGATGATGTATCAGGATTTGGGATGGCATGATGTTCCTTTCTGGAGCTATTTCTGTCAGATATCTGATTCAACGACAAGCTACGGTTCATATTCCGGCGCGGTGCCGAATGAAAAAATTACATGGGGCAAATTAGATGTGAAAACCCCTAAGTTTATCATTGAAAGCGACGCAAGTATTGTTGCGCCGCTTGTTTTTGCATGGGTGCTGGGGTGGTAACTGCCGAAAACATAGGTCTTATAGGACTTATAAAACTTATTAGCGAAAGGAGAATAAAGAGATGCTACTTGTCCCCAAGAGGGTGTTTTTTACCAAAGGAGTCGGAACGCATAAGGAGGAGCTGCATTCGTTTGAATTGGCGCTCAGGGATGCGGGGATCGAAAAATTCAATATCGTAACCGTATCCAGCATATTTCCGCCCGGATGCAAGATCATAAACAGGTCGCAGGGACTTACGATGCTTTCGCCCGGACAGGTGGTCTTCTGTGTTATGAGCAGGTGCTGTTCCAATGAGCCCAGACGTCTTATGGCAGCTTCTGTCGGGTGCGCAATTCCCATGGATAAAAAACAGTATGGATACTTAAGCGAGCACCATGCATTCGGCCAGACAGATAAAGCCGCCGGCGATTATTCCGAAGACCTTGCAGCGGCCATGCTTGCATCCACCCTCGGCATTGAACTGGATCAAAATCTCGGATGGGATGAAAAAAAGGAGATATACAGGATAAGCGATAAGATAGTTAAAACCACCAACATCACGCAGTCTGCAATTGTGAGGGGAGACGGCAAGTATACGACAGTGATTGCCGCTGCGGTGCTGATACTGTAAAAACAGTAGATAGTAGACAGTAGATGGCAGCCTTACTATTAGTCTACAAGACTA
>JACQEJ010000120.1 GCA_016200645.1 Deltaproteobacteria bacterium
ACAGAGGCGATGGCTGCTGCCTGATTTTTTGCCTCTCTGCCAATTAATATCGCGCCATTAACAGACGCCACAACCGATGGGGTAAGCCTTTTCCCTTCAGCGTCAGGTATAATGACTGGCCGGCCTCCATCCATAAATGCCGCAACTGTATTGGTTGTTCCAAGGTCTATGCCTATTATTTTTGACATATCGCCTCGCCCCTTATCTCCCTATCCCACTCTTCCATAATCCCATACTTAAGCATTGTCTCCATCCCGGCTATGGCAGCGCCCAGATTGATGCCAATCATTGGGATGCCTGCAAGGGAAATAATAATGTCCGCGCGGATGACTAATCCTTTGTCTAAAACCCTGTCTAAAAGGTCTGTGAGCGTAATATTTCTTTCCCTTATTGGTTCCATATCCTGTCCAATCCCAAAAATAGACTTTGATTTTTGGGGAAACTGGCAAGTTGCCTGCCAGACGAGGCAGCGGACAATTTTTGTGACGAGCCGTATGTTCACCGTTACGGTGAGGAGCAAAAATTGTCCGATAACGATGTATGGCAGGCAAATCGCCAGTTTGTAAAATAGCGAGGTTTTAAATCGCTATTTTACGGCCAATCCGACAAAACTGTAAGGCGGCCATGGCCCTGTGAAACGTACAGAGAGCCCGCTGATACTGCTGATCTTCTCTAATTCTTCGCCAACATATCTGCGTCTGTCTTTTGGGACAAGGCATGACAGGTTCATAAGCATCTGCGTGTTCCCTTGTTTTGTTTTTGTCTTTTCCACAAAGATATCCTCAACCTGCGCCTTGATTTTTTCATATAAGTTTTTAAAGCAGATATCCGCCTCTGCCTCTATCTCCGCTTTCAATCTCTTTTCAAATTTCTGTTTATACATATATGCGGCGCCGTCCCCGATGGATACATTCGAGGATGTCATTTTCCTCTGCAATCCCTTGAGTTCCGTGTCTCTGTCTATAACCCTTCCGGCAATCATGTCTATATCCCAGAATATCTGAATCCCATATTCTGCCCTGCCCCTGAACCGGAGAATCTTCTTGCACAAGGATTCATATTCCTGTTTAAGCCATGCCCGGACATCCTCTATGTTACCTTTAATAATGGTATTGAAGCTTATGGGAAGCGCTGTTCCAAACCTCTTCCATGCCTCGTCAACCACCTGCTGATGTGTGATTATCCAGTTTATCACGGCATCTCCATCCTCTGAGTAATATGCCTTAGCCTCGCAGTTATGGACAACTGCCAGAAGGCTGCGAAAGGGAATGGTGTAAACCTCTGTTTTTTCTATGCCGATATTCCCCAGCGATATATCTTGCCTGCCATCGGTTATGCAATAGATGTATCTGCCGTCCATAGTACCCCCACAAAGGAGTTCGGAGTATTGAGTTTGGAGTTCGGAGTAACTACGAACTACCAACTACGAACTACGAACTAATCCCGTTAACCATCCCATTTGCAAGATTATCCAGACTATCCCTGACTTTTTTCACAGATTCAGAAACTCCATAATCCTCTTTTATCTCTTCAATAACCCTGTCAAGTTCCATTAACGTCCTGCCCAACCTTTCTATCTCTTGGCCGGTTAAACCCTTTCCATCCATTCGTCTAACCGCCTGCGCCTTAAGGATGTCTCGTACAATCTCCACCACTGCAATGACCAGACCCAACACCCCCTGTTTCAAATCACCTTTATCCAGATCTATGTTCACGCCCTGATGCCCTCTTTTAATCTGCTTGCCCTGGCGCTCACCCATCCGCACCATGGACAGCCGCTCTCCAAAAGTTCTTCCACAGGCTGTCTCTTTTTGCATCCCGGGCAGTTTTCCTTTGACACCATTGCCTCA
>JACQEJ010000147.1 GCA_016200645.1 Deltaproteobacteria bacterium
CGAGATATAGAAGGTTATCCGCCACCTTGTCCAAACGGTCAATCTCCTCAAGCATTACAGAGGTGTATTTTTTTGCATCGCTGCCGCTCTCCGCCTTTTCAGCCATCAGTTGAGTCAACCCTTTTATGGATGCAAGCGGGTTTTTTATTTCATGGGCAATGACAGCGGATATGCCGCCAAGCACAGCCAATCTTTCCATTCTTTCCAATCCCTGAACCGCTTCATCTGATGCGCTGGTTTTTGCCGTTAAAAGACTCTGCTTTATGGCTGCAACAGCGGTATTAAAGCTTTTGCTTAAAGAGGCAAACTCGTTTGTAGCGCCTATATCTAATTCCTCTGCGCCCCCGCTTGCAATATTTTGCAAAGCGCCTTCCAGCCTTTTAAGCGGCCTGTTCAATGCAAATGCAATAATCAAACCGGCGGCTACGGCAATTGCAGAGCCTCCAAGGGTTGCGGTTTTTGCATACCATCGGAGATATTCAACTTCCTGTCTTTGCAATGCCGCGCCGTAAGGTAAGAGCCTGTCCATTGCCTCAATGATTGTAAGCCCCAGCCCGATTGCAAAAGAGGCAAAAAATACGGGCATAAAAAAATAGAGGCTGAGCCTGACATTTTTCTTTGACAGCAATTTTTCCATTATCTCTTTACAATACTTACTATGTCCCACATAGGCAGGAATATGGCGAGGGCAAGGAATAAGACCATGCCGAATATAACTCCGAGGAGGATAGGCTCAAGGGATGTAGTCAGGTTCCTTACCGTATAATCAACCTCCTGGTCATAATACTGGGCGACCTTTTCCAGCATTTCGTCCAGCGCCCCTGTCTCCTCGCCAACCCGCGCCATCTGCACTACCATTGGAGGGAAAAGGCGGCTTTGCTCCATAAGATCCGACAGGCTCTTTCCTGCCCTTATATCATTTTCTATGTCCTTTACCGCCTTTGATATGAGCCTGTTGTCCGTTACCCTTGAAACTATATCAAGAGATTGGAGTATCGGCAGCCCGCTTTTGTAAAGCGCGCCGAATATCCGCGCGAATCTGGACATTGTGGCCTTCTGTGAAAAAGGGCCGAAGATTGGGATATTGAGTTTCCATTTATCCCAGTTGTAATGACCGGCTTCGGTCTTTGTCCACCACTTGAAGATTATAACAGGAAGGGTAACAGCGATTGCAATTAAATACCAATATGATGTAGAGAAGTTTGATATGGCAATCAGAACCCTTGTGGGAAGCGGCAGAGGCACATTGAAATTGGAATAGAGCCTTGCAAACTTTGGAACAACAAATGTCATCAGTATAACAATGGCTATCAAAATAGCCCCGACGACTATTTTGGGATAAAGCGTGGCTGATTTAACCTTTGAGTTAATCTCCTGGATGCGCTCTTTCATGCCGGCCAGTCTTTCAAGGATATTATCCAGTATGCCGCCTGCCTCGCCGGCCTCTACCATGCTGTAATAGGTTTCATCAAATGCATGAGGGTGTTTTTTTAAGGCATTTGCAAATGTTGCGCCGCCTTCAACATCCTCTCTCACGGTTTTTACAATAGCCGTTAATTTTTTATTGCTCAGCTGGGTTTCAAGCGTAAAGAGCGCTTTGGTCAATGGAATGCCTGCGGTGAATAATGTGGCCAACTGGCGGCTGAATAGTATTATGTCTTGCGGGGTTATAGTCTGAAACAGCAGATTTATGTCAGGGAGGTTAATGGCCTTTTTTGCAGGCCGGACAGATATGGGTATGAGTCCCATCCTGTCAATATTGGTTTCAGCGGCAGTCATGGTTGCAGCCTCCACCCTGCCTGTAACCAATGCCCCGGTCCTGTTTCTTGCCCTGTAAGAAAAGAATGGCATAGTTTTAATACAGGCTATAGGCTCTGGGCAATGGGCTATAGGTTTTTCCTATTGCCTATAGCCTCTTGCCTATTGCCTGTTTTTACTCTATTTCCTGCGTTGCCTGCAAAACTTCTTCTATGGTTGTATAGCCATTTACAACAGCCCTTATGCCTTCATGGCGCAGTGTTTTGAAGCCGTGCTTTATCGATGCCTCCAGTATTTTGCCGGCATCGCTTTTCTCCAATATCAATTTTCTGATATCTTCATTTATAACAAGGGTTTCAAATATTCCCAGTCGCCCTTTAAGCCCGCTCCCTTTGCACAAAGCGCACCCCCGGCCTTTGTAAAAGGGAGGGAGTTTATCGGTAACCGGAACGCCCAGCTCTTTGAGCAGATTAGGAGACGGCTGATACTGCGCCTTACAATTGGGGCATATTCCCCTTATTAACCTCTGCCCGACAAGACAGGTAATGGCAGAAGATATAAGAAAAGGCTCTATGCCCATATCAATCAGGCGGTTAATTGTTCCAACTGCATTGTTTGTGTGGATGGTTGATATGACAAGATGCCCGGTCAGCGCGGCGTGTATGGCAATCTCCGCTGTTTCCCTGTCCCTGATTTCTCCTATCATCACAATATCGGGGTCTTGCCTGAGTATGTGCCGCAGGGCATTTGCAAAGGTTATGCCCACTTTGGGATTTACCTGAACCTGGTTTATTATTTTCAGTTTATATTCCACCGGGTCTTCTACGGTCACAATGTTTTTATCCATAGAGTTTATCATATTCAGAATGGTATAGGCTGTGGTCGTTTTGCCGCTTCCTGTAGGGCCGGTGAGCAGTATCATGCCGAACGGCCTTTTCACCATCTTTTTTAATACCTCTAATGTGTCGGGGAAGGGGGTCAATTCATCCAGCTTCAAGATAAGCGCGCTCTTGTCCAAAAGCCGCATAACGGCCTTTTCTCCGAATATCGTAGGGAGGGTGGAAAGACGTATGTCAATATCGCTGCTGCCGACCTTGATATTAAACCTTCCGTCCTGAGGGAGCCTTTTTTCAGCGATATTCAAGCCGCCGAGTATCTTCACCCTTGACAAGACAGCTGGGTGCAGTTTAAGAGAGAGGTTGCTCATCTCGTGCAAAATGCCGTCCACCCTCATCCTGACCCTTAAAGTGTCCTCATCAGGCTCTATATGAATATCGCTCGCCCTTTCTGTCACAGCCTGAGATATCATAAGGTTTACGAGCTGGATAACCGACGCCTCGCCTGCAATCCTTTCAAGCTTTTCAGGCATCTCCTCTTCGCCTTTAAGAAGCTCTATCTCCGCGCCCTCAATGCGCTTTGCAACCTCTTCTATAGAGCCTGCTGCGCCGTAATACTGGTCAATAGCCTTTTGAATATCCCGTTCTGTCGCTACACAAGGCAGTATATGATAACCGCTCACCTTTTTAAGGTCATCAGTCGCAAAGACATCCAGGGGGTCAAACATGGCCACCTTGATGGCATTCCCCTCTTTTGCAAACGGAATAACCTTGTATCTTCTGGCTAGCGCCTCTGGTATGAGTTTGATAATATGAGGCTCTATAATTACGCCGCTTAATGAAACATACGGGATGTTGAATTGGTGGGCAAGCGCCTGCGCAATGCCCTCCTCGGTTACAATGCCCATATTCACCAGCGTCCTGCCGACCCTGGCGCCTGTTCTTTTGCTGACATTCAAGGCCTCTTCAAGCTGAGCGCTTGAAATGAGGCCTGCGTCAACAAGAATTTCACCTATCTTTTTAACCTTCCGTATTACAGCCATAAAACTCCTTTAAAATACGGGCTATGGGCTATAGGCAATGGGCTATGGGTTTTTATCATCCTATTGCCTCTAGCCTATAGCCTATTGCCTATCTTTTTTCCTATCGCCTCTTGCCTATTGCCCTCTGCCTGTCCTATTTAAAAGCATCTCTATCAGTTTATGACCTTGCTCTATAAATAACCCGCTATTCTTTGCATCTGCCTCGGCAAATGCCTTGCCGCGACTGGCCTCTGCAGGATAAATGGCAAACGGCACCGGGTCTCTGGTATGCGTCTTTTTTGCTACAGGTGTAGGATGATCCGGAAGCACAAGAATCCTATAATTCTTGAATTGAGATAATCCACCAAGAACTCTGCCTACAATCTCCCGGTCAAAATCCTCAATCGCCTTTATCTTATTTTTCAAATCTCCGTTGTGTCCTGCCTCATCCGGAGCCTCCACATGCACGCAGACAAAATCCTTTTCCTCAAGCTCCCTCAAGGCATATTCTGCCTTGCCTTTGTAATTGGTATCAATATAGCCGGTTGCGCCGGGCACATTTACCACCTTAAGGCCAGCGTAGATGCCGACACCTTTTACCAGATCCACCGCAGATATAACAGAGCCTTCAATGCCGAACTTCTCTTTGAGAGTCGGCATCTTTGGTCGTCTCCCCTGTCCCCAGAGCCAGATGGAGTTGGCAGGTTTATGCCCCTTTTCCTTTCTTCCGGCATTCACGGGATGTTCTTTGAGTAACATTTGTGAAGAATTCATCAACTCTATCAGTTTTTGTGCGCCTTTGCCTTTCGGGAGATAGCCTTTTATTTCCTTTCCTGATATATCATGGGGCGGAGTTGTTTCAAGGCCGTCCGGGCCGCTATTCCATACCATGAGATGCCTGTAGCTGACACCTGGATAGAATCTGATCCCTTCCCTGCCCAGTTCCCTATCAATATCCTTTATAATCTTTCTTGCCTCTTCAGTAGTGATATGGTCCGCGCTGAAATCGTCCATATAAACCCCCCCGCCAAAATTTTTGGTGTGGGGGTAAACCCCGCCGTCGTTCTGGCCTAAGGTAACCAGATTGCATCTCACGGCAAGATCATCAAGCGCAAGGGAGACGCCGATACTCGCAGCTTCCAGCGGAGACCTGCCTGTGTAATATTTTGCAGGGTCGTAGCCCAATACACTCAAGATAGCCACATCGCTGCCAGGCGGGTAACCGTCAGGCACATTCCTTACAAGGCCGATAGAGCCTTTCTGCGCAAGCATATCCATATTGGGGGTTTTAGCTGCCTGCAGCGGCGTTTTATTCCCAAGCTCCTCAACGGGATAATCACTCATCCCGTCGCCTATAAGAATTATATATTTCATATTAAAACCCCAACACCCTCACCACCTTGCTTAATTCCGCCTCTACGGATACGGGTTTGTCAGATGATTTTATCGCAGTATCAGGGTCTTTTAAACCGTGGCCTGTCAATGTGCAGACAATGGTGTCTCCGCTCTTGAATATGTCATTCTTATGCATCTTGATAACGCCTGCCAGAGATGCTGCGGATGCAGGCTCGCAAAAAACTCCTTCTTTTGCAAGGAGCTTGTATGCGTTAATAATCTCATCATCAGAAACCATATCTATTACTCCGCCGGATTCATCCCTCGCCTTTACCGCATTTTCCCAGCTTGAAGGGTTGCCTATCCTTATGGCAGAGGCGACGGTTTCCGGGTTTTTTATCGGATAACCCCTTACAATGGGCGCCGCGCCCTCTGCCTCAAAACCCATCATCTTCGGGAGGGTGTCTATGATACCCTTTTCCCTGAATTCTTTATATCCCCTCCAGTATGCGGTTATATTGCCGGCGTTGCCCACCGGCAGGAAATGATAGGTTGGCGCATAACCAAGATGGCTGCACACTTCAAATGCCGCTGTCTTTTGGCCTTCTATCCTGTAAGGATTGATGGAATTCACAAGTGTTACCGGGTATGTATTGGACACCTCTTTCACAATTGCCAGGGCGTCATCAAAATTACCTTCTACCTGTATGACCGTTGCGCCGTGCATCATTGCCTGAGAGAGTTTGCCCAATGCAATCTTTCCTTCCGGTATTAAAACATAAGCCCGCAGCCCTCCCCTTGCCGCATAAGCGGCGGCAGAGGCAGATGTATTGCCGGTTGATGCGCATATTACAGCGTGCGAGCCTTCTTCCTTGGCCTTTGATACAGCCATGGTCATTCCCCTGTCTTTGAAGGAAGCAGTCGGGTTAAGACCTTCATACTTCAGAAATATCCGTATCCCCTTCCCGAATAAATCCCCCATAGTTAATACTTCAATCAAGGGCGTATTCCCTTCTCTTAGGGTAACGATGCTGTCATCCTTTATCCCGGGGAGAAGGTCATAGAATTCCCGAATTACTCCATTCCAAATGTGTCGTTTTGTTGCCTGCACAAATACCCTCCAAAAAAATCCTTTTCTGCCCCCCGCCTCCTGCTTCCCCCATCAGTATTTAAAGAGATTATCAAAATGGGGCAAGAAAGTCATCAAGAATTTTAAGGTTAAAAACCTTTTCCGGCTCAGCCTTTATATCAATTACCTTTTGCACCGATGGCATATATCTTGCTATATTTTAGCTTCTCTGCGAAAAAAAGCGAGGGGTTTTCTTTTATCCTGATTACATTTTCAGATTGAACCGAGACATGGAATCTGTTAAAGTCTATATTTATTAAATACTGCAGGGCAATCGGAAAGGCATCGAAGGCATGAGAAAGATATTGGTTACCGGAGCAGCCGGCTTTATAGGTTTCTATCTTTGCAAAAGGCTCATTGAGCAAGGCGCGGATATAATCGGCGTTGACAACCTCAATGATTACTATGATGTCAATCTCAAAAAGAACAGGTTGAAGCATCTTGAGGGGGCAAAGAATTTTCAATTTATAAAGATGGATATCTCAGACCGGAAATCCGCAGCGGAACTTTTTTCCAGGGAAAAATTTGATATGATAGCGCACTTAGCTGCGCAGGCAGGCGTTAGATATTCCCTCATCAATCCTTGCGCCTATATAGACAGTAATATCAGCGGCTTCCTCAATATCCTTGAAGGATGCAGGCACAACAAAGTCAAACACCTTGTCTTTGCCTCGTCAAGCTCTGTTTACGGAGCTAACACCAAGATGCCGTTTTCCGTGCATCATAATGTTGACCATCCTGTATCCCTCTACGCCGCGACAAAAAAGGCAAACGAACTCATGGCGCACGCTTATTCAAGTTTATACAACATCCCCTGCACGGGTCTCAGATTTTTCACCGTTTACGGCCCCTGGGGCCGGCCGGATATGGCGCTCTTCCTGTTTACAAAGGCCATAGAGGAAGGAAGGCCCATAGATGTGTTCAATTATGGAAAGATGAGAAGGGATTTTACCTATATAGACGATATCATAGAAGGGGTAGCCCGGGTGTTGGACAGGATACCGCAGCCCAATCCTGAATGGAGCGGAGATAACCCGGATTCCGCCACAAGCTACGCGCCGTATAAGTTATACAATATCGGAAACAACAACCCTGTGGAGCTTATGAGATTTATTGAGGCGCTGGAGGAGTGTCTGGGGAAAAAGGCAAAGCAAAATTTATTGCCGATGCAGCCGGGCGATGTCCCTGCCACCTATGCAGATGTGGATGAGCTGATAAAAGATGTGGGCTTCAAACCATCTACCTCAATTGAGGAAGGAATCAGGAAGTTTGTTGCGTGGTATAGCGAATATTACAAGACTTGAGACACAAGACTATAGACTACAGATTCCTAATTTCCAATGACCAATGTTTTAAGTCTCATGTCTTGAGTCTGATTTCATCGTAAGCATCCAAGATTTCGGCTTGAAATGAAGCCAAAAAATCTGCATACGGCAGAGGCTCATATTGAAATTTTTCAGGGCAAAACAGATTTTGCAGCGCTTCCTCCCCCGACCCCAGCGCCTTCGTATTTTGCTCTGCAAGGCAGGTTTCCATAGACTTCGTTACAGCGCATTCATTGGGGTCTTGGCTCAGGGAAATTTTGATCCACACTGCCGTGCTATCTGCGCTGTGGGAATGGTTTTGCCC
>JACQEJ010000148.1 GCA_016200645.1 Deltaproteobacteria bacterium
ATCAATCGCTATTGCGATGTAAACCGTTTCGCAACGGCCGGACTAAACTGTTTTGAAATCTCATTCTCCATGCCAAGATTTATACGCTCTATTCTGTGCGCTAGTTCCATCACCGCCGTGGTCTCTTCCATGGTTGTTCTATAATTATTTTGTACTGCTTTGAGTTGCGTGTATATGTTTTCTGTAAGTTTTTGTGTCGCTTCCGTTGCGGGAAGAAATAACTCTGTTTTACAGTTATTGGGAGGACCTTTACTTTCTTTTGCCATAATCGCATTTGCTGATTCCACGCTTTGTACGACAAGCTCGTATAGGTCTGTCACCATATTCATGGCGTATCCGTTGGCGACAATTTCGCTCAGCGAGGCTTGTAGCGCGCTCCCGCCATCCGTTCTGGCCACGGCCTTCATCACGGTGTACGTTGGAGCCGGGACATTATTGATAAACTTGTTTTCTGTTGTAGACAAACTCTGCTTATTTTTCATCTTTTTCAAAATGGTTATAAGTTGCGCGTCAACCCACATTCTAAAATTCTTGTTTGTGCTAACGATCTGGGAGCAATCAGCATTGGCCGCGGCGCGGGTGTAAACATTGCCAGAAAGAAAGCCATTGATAATATTCTCTTCGTTTTGCTTGCAGGGCAGAATCGGCTCCGCAACAATTGATTGTCCCGCTTGAATTATTGCTACGTCTCCCACAATACCTCGAATAAGAGGGACATAGTCCTCGGAATAACCCTTTTTAATGGCGATTTGTCCCAGCACTGTCGTACCCGGCGTTCCGAAAATATCTCTGATGTTGGTTGGACAGCTTTGAGTCATCTCAGCATCAGGCGTTGTAGCCTTCCCATCATTTGCCGCCGCTTTATCTGTATATTCTTTCCACATATTTCCTAACCCGCCATCCGAATACCACTCGCCTTCTGCCGCCGCCCTGATCTTGGCATTGTCTTGGCCAGCAGCCTGAAAAGCCTTTGTAACCAGTACTTGGCTTGCCTTGCAATCATCTAATTGGATGGAATTCAAGCCGTCTGAAATCGCCTCAAAGCTTTTGATGCTTTTCGCGCAGGACTCGCAAAGAACGCTCAACCCTAAATCAAATGCGACTGCGGGAGACGATTCCATCATCCGTTGAAGCTTTTTTACTAGATGCTCAAAATTCATGAAGGAAAAGCC
>JACQEJ010000115.1 GCA_016200645.1 Deltaproteobacteria bacterium
AGACATAATAGAGATTTGCTTCAAGGATGGTTTTTATCTCTGAAGTCAACTGTGACACGGTTAATATTCGTTTGGATGGAAAATTCATGGAAAAAGAATAACAGACTTTGAATGGAATTACAAACAAATACCCCCCTCCCCCTTTATCCCCCTCATAGAGGGGGACAGGGGGAGGGGGGTATTTTGCCAATGTGTGAAAGGGTTATTTCTTTACAACATTAGAAGCCTGAGGCCCTTTAGGACCTTGAGTTATATCAAACTCAACTTCATCGCCTTCCTTCAGGCTTTTGAAGCCTTCGCCGGTGACAGCGGTGTAGTGGACAAAAACATCTTCGCCTGACTCCTGCTGTATGAAGCCATAGCCTTTGGTGTCATTGAACCACTTTACTTTACCTTTAGCCATACGCGTTACCTCCTTTCAAAAAATCAAAACCTGCCTATAAGGCTCCCCGATGTCCGTCGGGGCGGTTTTGCAAGTATACAAAAAAAAACCGTGAAAGATTCTCACACACCTTTCACGGCTATAAACTATCCATCACTACCTTTGCCTGAAACAATCCTTGCATACTTCTTAGCTCAAAAATAACAGAATCATGATGGATTGTCAAGCCTTTTCTCTAAGCCTTTTCTATAAACCGAAAACTTGAGCTGTTAACCCTCCAATATCTGCCTTACCCGCTCCACGAGTTTGTTGGGGGTTGTTGTCATCTTGGGAAGGATATCTGAAACCGTAAATGCCGAAATTTTCTCAGCCTCCTGCGAAGTTATCCTGCCGGAGAGCACAATGACTTTTATGTTTTTCCATTTTTCACCGGTTCGTAAAATCTGCATAAATTTCACGCCATCCATTACTTCCATCTGAAGGTCTAACAGTATAAGGTCTGGCATCTCCTTTTCCATCGCCTTTATTGCCTCTAAACCGTTTGATGCCTCCCTTGCAACAAAGCCCATAAGCGCCAATTTATTCTTGTAAGTAGCCCTTGCGGCAGGCGAATCATCTACAATTAAAATCTTCTTCCTTGCATCAACGGCAGCAGCCTCCGGCCCGAGAGGATGCGCTTCTAAATTTTCCTCTATAAACCTCTTTAGCCTCTCCTTGTCAACCTGACTGGTGTTTATAAATACTACACCGACCCCCACCCCTTCCTGCACAAATTGAACACGGGCCTGCGGCTTCAGGGGCGCCAGACCTTCAGCAAGGGTAAAACACAAATCTATGAGCCTCCCCCTGGGAAATGGAATCTGCGTGTATATGAACATGCCCCCTTCACTGATATCCAGGGCGTATCCTTTTACAGCGTTATTTATCAATACCTCTTTTTTAACCAGCAGCCTGATCTGCCTCCGGTTTTTTGCATCAGCTTCCACTTTGCATCTCTCCCTTTTATGCGTAAGCTCAATCTTTTCTAATCTAACAGGGTTTTATAAACCTCTTCCCCTGCTAAAATCCTGGCTATCTTTATCCCCATTCCAGCTTTTGCCACATGACTAAGGGACATCGGCGTTGTCTTTGCCCACATTACCACTCCTTTGATATTTATTATTATGTTGTCCCTGGTAATGAGTTCAATATCAAGGCTTGTACGCGGGGGATATGTCCGTGTTGTTTTTACAAAAAGCCCGGTAGCAGAGATATCGCCTGTAAAGGCCAGATGCAACGGGCCATCTTGACCGAATCTTAATTGCAATCTTTTTGGATACCTTCGGATATTTCTTTTTTCTGCCATAGGCCGTCTTTTCTCCTTTTACCCCCACACCAAAGTCTTTGGTGTGGGGGTTTACGGATTACGGGTTGCGAGTTGCGGGTGCGGGTATTGCAGGCAGCTGCGTTTCTAACAACATATCCGGTTTCTTCCTTCCCTCTTGGCCTTATACAAAAATTTGTCAGCCTTCTTTATCAGGTCAAGCGGGGTCTTGCCGTCTTTTGGAAAGGCGGCAACTCCGCCGCTCAATGTGACCTTTCTGTTAGGGAAAGGGTTTTTGACAACCTCTTTCAATAATCTCCTTGCAAGGGCCAGGGCCCCGTCTTTTTCTATCTCCGGCACAATGATGCAAAATTCCTCGCCGCCAAAGCGTCCGACCGTGTCGGTAGTTCTGGCTGCCCGTTTCAAAATCCTTGCTATGCCTTTAAGAACCTTATTCCCTTCAAGATGGCCGAATTCGTCGTTATAATCTTTAAAGCGGTCTATATCCAGCATTATTATGGAAAGGGGGTGGCCGTGCCTTGACGCCCTTTCAACCTCCTTATGCACCTGCTCCATAAGATAACGATGATTATAAAGATTTGTGAGTCCGTCTGTTATGCTTAATTGCCGCATCTCTTCAATAGCCTTCACCCTTTCTATAGCCAGGGCGGCATATACGCTAAGAAGCGAAAGCAGTGAGATATCCTCAGCCCTGAATTCCCTCTTTTTAAAATCATTGACATACAAAATCCCTACAACCCTTCCTTCTATGGTGAGCGACACTCCAAGCAGGGACACAACGCCTTCTCTCACAAGGAGCAGGTTTGGGTTCGGATAATCCCTTACATCAGGTATTACAACCGGCCCTTTCTCATTGAGGATATGACTGGTCAAACCGCCCTTTCTCATCTCCCATCTGTCCACCTTGTCAAAATTCGAACTAAAACCCTTTGATGCCGCCAGAATCATCTCCCCGCTTTTTTCATCAAAGATGCCAAGCGAACCGGCGGATGTGTAGGTCAGTTTTGTTGCGTAATCAAGTATCGCTGAAGCCGCGTCCTTCATACTGTCAATATTCTCTATAACAAGCCCCAGATGGTAAAGGGCTGTGTGCTCCTTTAAAACCCTTTCCCTCTCCATTATCCTTTTTCTCTTCTCCTCCACCAAATGCCACAAAACTCTTGCGGAGAGTCCTTCCATAAGTTCCGCTTCAGGAGGCTTTATCTTTTTTATCTCCTCCCTTACTTTTTTTGAGCCGGTCACATTTATAATGATATCCGCGCCTTTTTGAATAATCTCTTTATAATTGGCTGCAACCGGTATGTTAAGCTTTTTGGCGAGTGTTATTCCTCTGGCCGTGGGGTTCGCGTCAGCTACACCCGTGATCTCCATAGAAGGGTCTTCCTTAAATATATCCAGCAGGGCTGTGCCGCCTTTGCCCAAGCCAACAATACAAATCTTTAATTTCGGCTGTGACTTTGCAGAATCATAGGACTTAAGCGGAGAAAGGAAACCAAGGCCTATAGCCTTGCTGACTGCCTGCGTTCTGCTGAACACATCCAATTTTTTCATAATATTTTTAAGATGAAACTTTATAGTCCACTTTGTTTTCCCTATTATCCGGCCTATCTCATCGTTGGTCTTGCCTTCCCCTGCCCACTTTAAGATATCCCTTTCTATCGGCGAAAGTATAGGACCGCTTTTCGGAGCGGCTTTTCTTTTCATAACGGACATAACATTATCCTCTGTCGCATGTTATATTCCTTTACCCCGTTAGAAATAGAATTTCTAACGGGGTTGACCGTATCAGATTTCCCGTCTCATTTACAAGAGACAAACCCCTTGTATCCACACGAAAACACGAAAATGTTTATTTCTAACATGAAATCCAATACTTGTCTACTACCCAGTTGGGTATGTGGGTAATTAATACAAACGCATTAAATATTGTTACGGGCAGCTATAAGTCTGGGGGCTTGTCCCCTCCCGTAAACAGGGCGGCCGCAAGGGCCGCCCCTGCATTGCCATGCCCCCACACCAAAGATTTTGGTGTGGGGGCATGCCGTTAAGAACAATGTAATAATATTTAGTGCGTTTGTTATAACTCAAAACTCAAAAGTAAAATGCAAAATTTTAAAGATTAAAAATTTGGCAGCGTAGAATTATGGGGACCTGAAACTGTAACTCAAACCTTCAGGTTTGAGATTCTCAAGGCTAAAGCCTTGAGTTACTTTCAGGTCTCCTGTTGACAACGCTGCCCAAATCTTTGACATTCTTGCCTTATCTTATTTTTTTTGTTATTATTGTCTTTGTTATGAAAAAAATAGGACCTGCAAACAGGTTAAAACGATTCATTATAATATTTGCCGCAATTATTTTCGTCGCAGCGCTGCTTCCGTCAGGCATCTATCTTTATTTTGCAAGCACCCTTCCTCAGCTGGGTTCTCTGCAGGAATATAATCCAAATATAATTACAAAGGTCTATTCTCACGACGGGCAGGTGATTGGCGAGTTTTATATAGAGAGGAGGATTGTAGTGCCCTTTTCAAAAATTCCACCACGCCTTGTAAGGGCATTTCTGGCTGCCGAGGATTCCCAGTTTTACCAGCATAAGGGCATAGATTACTGGAGCATCCTGAGGGCATTTTACAGGAACCTTATGGCAGGCAAGATTGTGCAGGGCGGCAGCACCATCACCCAGCAGGTGGCGAAATCATTTTTCCTTTCTCCCGAGAGGAGCCTCGGGAGAAAAATAAAAGAAGCCATGTTAGCCCACAGGATTGAGAAAAATCTTTCAAAGGATGAAATACTTCACCTCTATCTCAATCAGATCTATCTCGGAAACGGCGCCTACGGCGTGCAGGCTGCAGCGGAGGCTTATTTTGGCAAGAATGTGGAAAACCTGAACCTTGCGGAGGCGGCGCTTTTGGCAGGGCTTCCCAAGGCGCCCAGCAAATACTCCCCTTACAACTCACCTGATGTGGCAAAACAGCGGCAGGCATACGTGCTTCGGAGGATGCTGGAGGAGGGCTATATCACAAAAGAAGAGGAGGAAAAGGCGCTCCAGACGACTCTCAAATTAAAACCAAAAGAGATAAGGAGCTTGTGGGTCGGGCCGTATTTTACAGAGTATGTGCGCAGATATATAGATGAAAAATACGGCGAAGACCTCCTTTACAGAGGCGGGCTGCAGGTATACACAACACTGGATGTAGATCTGCAGGAGGCTGCCAATGAGGCAGTAGCCGCGGGGCTAAAAGAACATGACAGAAGGCGCGGCTATAGGGGGCCGGTAAAGCGATTAACAAAGAAAGAAGATATGGATGCGTTTCTCAATGAATCGGCTGCAGAACTAAACGGAAAACAGCTTGAAACAGGAAAGATATACGAAGGGCTTGTAGCGGGAGCGAACACGCAAGGGCAATATTTTCTCGTGTATATCGGCGCGCATAAGGCCATGCTTTCGTTTGAAGACGCTGCATGGGCAAAACTCTACAATCCTACTGATGACCCGGATGGAGGAAAAATTCAGGAGCTCAGCCGCAGTATAAAAACCGGCGATGTTATAAAGGCTGCCATCAAGGCTGTCCCTGCAAATGACAGAGATATGATACCCGTTACCCTGGAGCAAGAGCCGCTTGCCCAGGCATCTCTGATTGCATTGGAGCCTGCAACAGGTTATGTGCGGGCTATGGTGGGAGGAACGGATTTTACAAAAAGCCAGTTTAACAGGGCTGTGCAGTCAAAACGGCAGCCTGGGAGCGCATTCAAACCGATTATTTACGCAGCTGCCCTGGATAAGGGTTACACTCCAGCATCTATAATTATTGATTCGCCTGTAATTTTTGAAGACACTGCAAAAGAAGCTAAAAATAAAACTGATGAAGAAAGCGAATGGAAGCCCAGAAATTATGAAGAAAAATTTTACGGGCCGACAACCTTCAGGCAGGCCCTGACGCATTCCAGAAATGTTGTGACCATAAAGATATTAAAGGATATTGGAACGGGCTATGCGATTGAATATGCCAAAAGACTCGGCATCCAGTCTCCGTTAAATAACGACCTCTCGATGGCCTTAGGCTCATCCAGCCTCTCTCTGCTGGAGTTAACGAGCGCCTATTCCACATTTGCCAATATGGGCAAAAAGGCTGAACCCATATTCATTACAAAGATTACGGACAAGACAGGGAATATCCTTGAAGAAACTCCGTCCCCGACACTGCAGGATATTTTAAGCTCCCAGACTGCATTCCTTATGACCAATCTTTTGCAGGGCGTTATTCAGGAAGGGACCGGCCAGCGGGCAAAGGCGCTGGGAAGGCCTGCCGCTGGCAAAACCGGCACCACCAATAATTTCAGTGACGCATGGTTCGTTGGTTTTACCCCGGATCTTATTGCGGGCGCATGGATAGGGTATGACGATGAAAGGTCGCTCGGCTATAGGGAAACAGGCGCAAGGGCGGCTTTGCCCATATGGCTCAAATTCATGCAAAAAGCAGAGGCAGACACCCCTATTAAAAGTTTTCCAACCCCGGAAGGCATTGTATTTACTAAAATAGATAAGTTCACCGGTATGCCTGCAACAACGGCAACCGAGAATGCAATCTTTGAGGCGTTTAAAGAAGGGACAGCGCCGACAGATTCCACGAACAACGTTGCAGGCGCAAATGCGGGAGAGAAAACCGCTGCGCCTGAAAGGTTTTTTGAAATGGATATGGCAAAACCGCGGGGAGAAAAGCCCCATGTTGATAATTCAGCACATGAAGAAATGGACTGATGTCAAAACTCATTGACTCATATAACCGTTCTATAGATTATCTGAGACTCTCGGTAACGGATCGCTGCAATTTACGATGTGTATACTGCATGCCTGCTGAAGGCATACCTTTGATGGATTTCCATGACATCCTGCGGTATGAAGAACTTTTAAGGATTGCAACTATTGCCGCAAGGCACGGTATAACAAAACTCAGGATTACCGGAGGAGAACCTCTTGTCCGCAAGGGTATTGCTGAATTTATAAAAGAATTGGCAAGGCTTCCAGGCGTAGAGGACCTAAGCTTAACGACAAACGGCGTTCTCCTGAAAGAGTTTGCGTCGTCTTTGAAAAAGGCGGGGCTTACAAGGGTAAATGTGAGCCTGGACTCTTTAAGGCCGGAAAGATTTAATAAAATAACCAGAGGGGATTTTCTGAACAATGTCCTGGAAGGGCTTGAAGAGGCGGAAATGGCGGGATTAAATCCTGTCAAAATAAATTGCGTGGTAATAAAGGAATTTAACGATGACGAAATCCTGGATTTTGCTGAACTTACAAAAAAGAAACCCTATCACATAAGATTTATAGAATATATGCCGTTTGAAGCAGGCGCTGCATGGGATAGAGATAAATGCATCTCATCCTCTCAAATCATGGAGAAGATAAACAGCCTTCAAAATCTTGTCCCGCTTGTAAATCTGGAAAAAAGGACAGGGCCTGCCAGAAGATACAAATTCCATGACGCTATCGGAGAGATCGGTTTTATAAGCCCTGTGTCAGACCACTTCTGCGGCTCATGCAACAGATTGAGACTTACCGCAGACGGAAAACTGAGAACATGCCTTTTCTCCGATGACGAGATAGATATAAAAAATGTCATGAGAGGCGGCTGCACTGACAGGGAGCTTGAAGATCTTTTATTCAATGCCGTAAGAAAAAAACCGGAAAGGCATCATATAAGCGACAATATCTTTAAAAAATGCAGCAGGACAATGAGCTTTATAGGAGGATAGAGAATTAGATTAAAGAAAATTTCTAATTACTAACTACCAATTAAGGAATTTTGATTAGAAATTAGAAATTCATAATCTACCACCCCGCCTTCAGCCTCTCAGCCAGCTCTGTTGGCAAGCCAGCCTTTATAATCTTTTCACAACATGTATCTATATCGTATTGAACCCTGAAAAATTCCAGTTTTTCAGCATCCGTATCGTATATTGAAAACGCTGCCCTTGAATCTCCATCCCTCGGCTGGCCAACGCTCCCCGGGTTTACAAGATACCTCTTATTATTCTCCATAACTATTTCGTTTTTATAGACAATGGATATCCCTTCTCTATCCTCAACATAGGCTATTCTCACATGGGTATGACCGAAAAAACATATTTTTACAGATTTTTCCTCCATGCGCATGAAATTCATTGCTACATGATGAGAAGAAAAGATATATTCATCCGTAGAGTTTATAGAGCCGTGGACAGCAAGCCCCGTTAGAAGGCTCTTGCCGGCAGGAACAAACTTTTTAGACTTGACATCTTTGTTATGGTGACGGCCTTCTAACGGGGCATGAAAAGAAAGGCTTCTGGGCAGGCCTTTAAGAAAGGCAGTGTTTTCTTGTTTTAATTGTTTGCGTGTCCAAAAAACGGCTTCTCTGGCGAGGGGGGTGAAATCATCCGGCTCTTCAATTCCGGATGCCCTTGCATCGTGGTTGCCCATGATGCATTTGATGCCCCGGTCTTTTATTATTTCAATGCATTCATTGGGATTGGCATGGTAACCAACTATATCTCCGAGGCATACAATCTCATCTATATCCCCGCTGTCTATCTCTTTTAGAGCCGCAAGAATGGCCTCAAGATTGGAATGGACATCAGAGATAACTGCATATCGCATCTCAGTGAATCGTATCCTTTAGCTCTCTATCCACGCTGATTGGAACAGCGGTGTCAAGCAGACCTTTGTAAAACTTGTCCCTGCATGCCTTGCACAGTATAAGTACCATCTCCTGATACACATCGTCCTCTAATGTCTTCTGGTCTGTGTCTTCCAGTTCTTTAAGCAGCTCCACCATGCCCAATTCCACATCCCCGGGGTAGTCTTCAAGAAAACCATCAAAATCCGCATAGCTCTTTATCTCCACAACATATTTCAGGCTTCCTTCCTGGAGATCTCTGGCGCATGAATAACATCGGATCTTATTCATAGCTATTCCTTTCTTTAATATTTTGCTTACATAATAACCTTAAAATAAAATCATCATCTTGTCAATCCAATTAAATTGTGTTATTTAAACCCTACACCAAAAATTTTGGTGCAGGGGTGAACTCCACCATGTCAAATCTGGAAACCATATTATCAAGAGATGCTTATATCCTCTCTATTGAAATAAGGCTTTATTGGTTTGTGGCCCTTGTTTACGGGGTCTGCCTCGTCTTATATCTAATCCATCTCATTACTAAAAAGACCGGACCTGGAAGACTGGCCACGAATATGCTCTGGCTGGGGGTAATTACCCATGCAGGTCTGATCATGTTAAGAACATTTGAGGGACAAAGGGCTCCGTTTCAAACCCTTTATGAAAGCCTGTCATGGTTTGCATGGTCAGCATCCCTTACCTACCTCTATGTGGAAAAGCGATGGAAGGATATTTACCTGCCCGGAATCCTTGTGGCCGCTCTCTCTATGGGCGCATGCCTATATGCCCTGCTCACACGAAGCCCTGCTGTAGAGCCGCTCTCTCCTCCTCTTCAGAGTTATTGGTTTGAGTGGCATGTAGTACTCGCATTTTTATCTTATGCTGTGTTCGTTGTCAGTTGTTCAATAGAAATAACCTATCTTACTATAAAACCCTCAGTAAAAAAGGGCTTGAGGCTGGAATACGGCCTCAATTCAGGAAATCTTGAGACATTTCACAGGCAGTCTTTCAGGCTTGCCCTGTTTGGCTTTCCGCTGCTTACATTCGGCATATTTTCAGGGGCTGCATGGGCAAATGACGCATGGGGCAGATACTGGGGGTGGGATCCAAAAGAGACATGGTCGCTCATCACATGGACGGTGTTCGCCATATATTTGCATTCCATGTCAATGCCAAGATGGAATAAACTGCCTGCGTCAATATTCAACATACTTGGATTTATATGCATGCTCATGACATTTATCGGAGTAAACTGGCTGGCAAGGCTTCTGGGGATACCGAGCTTGCATTTATATGCGATGTAAATTAAAAACAGGCTATAGGCAATAGGTGAGGGGCAATAGGAAAACCCATAGCCTATAGCCCATTGCCCATAGCCTCTATTTATAACAAAATGGCTATCATAAAAAATATAAAAAATATCAACCTGCAAAAGGTAAGAGAAAACAAACTCTACAAGAGATTCGCCTCGCTTAAAACCTCCTGCGTATTTCTTGGCATACTTGTTGGGTTTTATATCCTGGGAACCATCTTCCCGCAGGGCGCCTCGCTTGACGATTATATAAAATCAGGGGGCAGATTTACCTCCTTTGTCATCTTTTTTGACCTTTTAAATCTATTTACCACCCCCGGTTTTTTAATCACCGCATTCCTTTTATTTATAAATCTGACAATCTGCGCGATTGAAAGATTTTTGATGCTCCGGAGCCAGAGGAAAACAGTATCCGATGGTTCTCAATTCTCCGAATCATTTTCATTTCCGTTAGATATAAATCCCCAGTTAGAAAGCGCAGAAGAAAGCGTAAAAGAGATATTTAAAAAAGAGCTGAAGTTTAATGAAAAGGCATGCCCCCACACCAAAGATTTTGGTGTGGGGGCATGCGCAGATTCCGGAATAACCATAATGGAAAAGGGCTGGTCATACAGGTGGCTTACCTGGATTTATCATAGCGCTATCCTGTTATGCTTTTTTGGTTTCTTTCTCACCTATCTCTTTTCATATGAAGATGAAATCACGCTTTATCCTGGAGAGGCGGCGGCAATAAAACCTGCCGCGGTAAGCAGATGGAATAAAAGCTGGGGCAGCAAACCGCAGGAACTTGGTTTTAAACTTATGCTCGATGAATTTATAACAGAGTATAATCAGTTTCCAAAGCTGGATTATCCTGCCGACAAACTCTCCAGGCTGGCGGTTGCCATGGGCTGGAAGGACCCTAAATATATACTGAAAAATGAATCCTATTTTCCAAAGGACTGGAAAAGCAGGCTTAAGGTTATAAACTTGTCCCCGAAATCAGTAATCGGGGAAGGGAAACAAACTGTTTTGGAAAAGACGATCGAGGTAAACGACCCTCTCTCATATCAAGGCATAACCTTTTATCAGGCGGCGTATAAACAAAATCTAAAGGTACAGGTAGATGATAACCCCATCCTGTTTGAGACAGAGGTTGGGAAAGAGTTGATCATACCAGGCATAGACGGCATGCTTAAGTTTGGCGCGATAAGGACGGGCATGCTCTTTAAAAAGGACGGCTCGACTGAAAAGATAAAACCATTTACAGAGGCAACTCTTATAAAAGAAGACAGCAGCGGAAAAAGAGAGGTGGAAAAACTTGGCAAGCTTGAACAGGACGGCGGTCTCTATGTAGCTGACAAAAGGATTAGCCTGAGAGAATTTAAAGAGGCCTCTATTTTAAGCTACCGTTACGACCCCGGCGTTCCGGTACTCTGGTGGTCAGGAGTTATTGTCCTGCTGGCCATGGCAATAAGAATATTTGGAGCTTGGTACAGGATAATCTACCGGATAGAGGAAAAAAATGGCAGACCGCATCTTCTTTTTAAGGTAAAGACGCGAGGGCTTATGGCAGATGAGGAAAGGCTTATAAAGATGGTACAGCTCTCGTTCCTCAACATGACGGAGCCGATAGACCTTGATACGCCGGTTTGAAAAAGACAGGCTATAGTGTCAGAGAGTCTGTATAAAAGTAACAATGGTTTATCCTGTTTGAGGTATTTGCGCCTCTTTGCAGAGGATTGAGAGATAATATAGTTGCAAAGGCAAAGAGTCAAGTTGTTTTGAGGGTGATTTGTATGGCTCCGGGCCGAAAAATAAAACTTACAAGCTACGCATCCTGCGCGGGTTGAGCGGCAAAGATGGGGCATGACGCCCTGGCGCAGGTCCTGCGCCATCTGCCAAAGGTAATGGATAAGAACCTCATAGCAGGCACTGAACATGCTGATGATGCAGGGGTGTATAAACTCACTGACGATATCGCTGTTGTAAATACCCTGGATTTTTTCCCGCCGATTATAGACGACCCTTACACATTCGGCCAGATTGCCGCTGCAAATGCAGTAAGCGATGTCTATGCTATGGGAGGTGTGCCGAGGCTTGCCATGAATATCGTTGCCTTTCCGGCAGATCTTGATTTAACAATACTTCAGGAGATAATCAAAGGAAGCACGGATAAACTGAAAGAGGCAGGCGTTATTCTTGTCGGCGGCCACTCCATAGAAGATAAAGAGATAAAATACGGCTTATCTGTAACTGGTCTTGTGCATCCTCAAAAAGTAATCACAAACGCAGGCGCAAAGCCGGGAGACAAACTTATCCTGACCAAACCCATTGGCATTGGTGTTATAACGACTGCGCTGAAAAGAGGAAAGATCAAACCTGAAGATGCGCAGGATGCCATAGAATTCATGAAGGCTCTGAATGACAAGGCATCTCAAATTATGCAGGAGGTTGGAGTGAACCCCGTTAGAAGTCTGCATACAGAAAACCATGAAAGGGTCAATCAATCTTACACCTTTGATACGGAGACTTCCAATGGGGTAAATGCCTGCACGGATATTACCGGCTTCGGCCTTCTTGGTCATGCTGTGGAAATGGCAGAGGCAAGCAGTGTCAGTATTGTATTTGATATAAAAAACATTCCATTTTTTCCAAAGGCCCTGGATCTGGTCAAAAAATCTAAAAACCATCCAAAGACAATCAAATCAAACAAAGACTATCTATCTGACCGAGTGAGAATGTCAGAGGTCGTTACCCCTGAACAGGCAAACCTCCTATACGACCCGCAGACATCAGGGGGGCTTTTGATAGCTGTGTCTCCAGAAAAATCCCAAGAATTCGTAGAGCGGCTTTCTAAAGCAAAGATATTGGCAGCGGTTGCGGGGGAGGTTGTGCATAAGAAAATCCCAACTATCATAGTAGAGTAATCACCAAGCTGCATTGGTTTATGACCGACAAATTTGACTGCATAGTTGTTGGCGCCGGGCCTGCCGGCGTTGCCTGTGCCTACAAACTGGCAAAGGCAGGGCTGAGTGTCATTGTCTTTGAGCGGGGAGAATATCCAGGGTCAAAGAATGTATCCGGCGGTGTTTTGTATTCAACCGTCCTTAATAAACTCATCCCCGATTTCTGGCAGGAGGCGCCTGTTGAGAGGCATGTTGCAAAAAGGCGATATTCCATCCTTTCCAAAGATTCGGAAATGGCTGTTGAGTTCAGCTTTGATGAGTTTAACAAGCCTCCTTACAATAATAGTTTTACTGTGCTTCGTTCAAAATTTGACCGGTGGTTTGCAAAGAAGGCGGAGGATGCAGGCGCATTTATTCTTACTGAAACCGTTGTTGATGATTTCATACGGGAGAGCGGGAAAGTCATAGGCGTCAAGGCCCGGAGAGAAGGCGGCGATATATATGCGAATGTAGTTGTATGCGCTGAGGGCGCAAATTCACTCCTTGCGGAAAAGACAGGTTTAAAGAAGAAACCTACAGACCATCAGATGATAACTGCTGAAAAGGAGATCATAAGCCTTCCAAGAGAAGTTATAGAAGACAGATTCAGCCTTGATAGTGACGAAGGCATGACCATTGAATTTTTTGGCGATGCGGTAAAGGGGATGATCGGTTCCGGTTTCATTTATACCAATAAGGATTCTCTATCAGTAGGCGTTGGCTGTCCGATAAGTGTGATGAAGAAAAATAATATGAGGCCGAATGACCTTATGGAGGCATTCAAGAGCCATCCGATAGTAAGAAAGTTTCTGAGGGGAGGGAAGACGGAAGAGCTTTCTGCAAAGATGATCCCTGAGCCGGGTTATAAAAATCTTCCAGCGCTTATTACAAATGGACTTTTGATTGTGGGAGACGCAGCAGGTTTTGTAAATCCATCGCTCTACCGCGAAGGCTCCAATATGGCGATGGCATCCGGTGTGATGGCGGCAGAAGCAATTTTAGAAGCAAAGGAGAAAGGCGATTTTTCAGAGGCTGGTTTAAACAGCTATGTAAAAAGGTTGAATGAAAGCTTTGTGATGAAGGATTTAAAGAGATTCGGCGATGCGCCGGAAAGATTGTCGGGAATGCCTCATCTTTTCAAAGAGTACCCGGATGCAATCTTGAAAATGGCAGAAGGTTATTTTACCGTATCCGATATGCCAAAAAGAGAAACACAACAATTGGCGCGCCAGCATTTTAGGGATAAAATATCTGTATGGAAGTTTTTATGGGATATGTATAAGGCGAGAAGGGCAATAATGTAGTTGCCGATTCATCGGTGTTTCTATATGTGCCCATAAATGGGCAAACTACATAGTATTTGACAAATATGAGAATAAACTAATGTTGTCAACAAATAGACGCGCATTGACCTTTTTTTTGGAAAGGAGCATTGATATTGTGGATTGTTTTTTATGCGCAAAGGCAGCGGGCAGCGGCGATAACCTCTTTTCATTTGATGAGGAATTAAATAAACTCGCAAAACGGATATGAATATCTTCAATTTAAAAAACCATGATGAAAGAATACAGAAAAAGCAAAAATCTTGATCAAATTTATCAGCGCATAAAGGAAGTGATCTACTGTTTCTCCTTATACTTTTCCCATCCTCCATACAAATCAAAACCCCTCAAAACCCCGTCAACGGTGAGGCCGTATCTTTTCAGGGTATCTTCATGGGCGGTAATATTCGGGTCATCTACAAGTCCACGGCACCCCCAACATACACAGCCGTATGTAACGCATATTGCAGAGCAGCCTGCGCGTGTGATAGGGCCGGCGCAGGTCATGCCTTTTTCAAATACGCAGACATTTCCAGCCATCTTGCAGTCAACGCACACAGGGTAATTTGGGATATCCGGTTTTTTGCCGAGAAGCAGGGATTTGAGGACATCCAGGAATTCTGATTTTGTTATGGGGCAGCCGTGGATGTAATAGTCTACAGGGATAACGGTATGAATCGGCCTTGCAGGTATGGTGTCAATAAGCTTTGAGTTCTTAGCCTTATTACCATAGACAACTCTTTGCGCCTCTTCCATGGGGAATCTGTTTTTAAGGCAGTTGAGCCCTCCTGTTGCAGAACATGCTCCCAAAGCAACAACAATCTTTGCCTTTTCCCTTATCTTTTTTATTTCTTCTATCTCTTGCGTTCTGCTTATGCTTCCTTCTATGAATGCGATTTCATAGTCGTCTCGTTTTTCATCAATGGCCTCACGGAAATTGACAATATCAACGAGGCTTAATACATCGGGAAGCTCATCCTCGCAGGAAAGCACCTGAAGCTGGCACCCTTCACAGCAGGTGAAGGAGAAAAAGGCTATTTTTGGTTTTTGTTTATTCTTCATCTTTTTTCCTAATCTCTAATCCCTTTCTTTAAATCGCTTCCCTCAAATACCTGATATCGCTCAGCCTGAACACCGGCCCTTCCTGGCAGACATATACGCTGTTTATCTGGCAGTGGCCGCACTTGCCAAGCCCGCATTTCATCCTTCTTTCCAAAGATAAATATATATCGTGGCCTGCGATTCTCTTATCTCCCAGGCTCATGATTACATATTTATACATAACAGGCGGGCCAACCACTATTGCCACTGTCTTTGTTTCATCAATTTTGAGGGGAGGGAGGAGGGTTGTCACAACGCCGGTATGTCCTTTCCATGCAGGATGGGGTTTGTCAATGGTGATTTGAATATTGATAGTTCCGGTTCGTTCCCACTGCGACAATTCATCTCTAAAAAGTATCTCATCCGGAGCTTTAACGCCGTAAAGCAGGTTTGCCCTGCCGTAAGATAAACGTTCACTGAGAACAGTTTTTATCAAAGAGCGCATAGGCACAAGGCCTATGCCGCCGGAGATAAAAAGCAGGTCTTTGCCCTTTAGGCTTTCAACAGGGAACCCCTTGCCATAAGGCCCCCGAATCCATATCCTGTCACCCTTAGACAGATTATGCAGGGCATTGGTCAGATTTCCAACCGCCCTAACGCACAATTCAAACATATTTCCATTGTCAGGCGGAGATGAAACAGATATGGGCGCTTCGCCAAATCCCGGAATGGAAAGCATGATGAATTGCCCCGGTTGATGGCCGAGGGCCTTTCCATCTTCAATTGCTATGGTAAACAGCCTTTCTTTTTCTGTGAGCCTTGTGATCCTTTCTATCCTTGCAAGTCTTGGTATGTACGGTGATGTAATGTCAAAAACAGAAGATGAGAGGTTGAGAGGTTGAGAAGTTGAGATATTTTTTTCATCTTCTAATCTTCTCATCTTCTTAACTTCTGTCTTTATTTGTCTCTTCAATAAGCTCATTGGTTACCTCAGCTATATTGATATTGACCAGACATGTCCTGATACACCTGCCGCAGCCAACACAAAAAAGCCCGCCGAATTTATCCACCTGATATTGAAATTTCCTGTTGAACCTATGCCGGAGCCTTTCCGCCCTTGTCTTTCTGAAATTATGGCCTCCCGCAACCTTTGCAAAATCTTCCAATGTGCATCCATCCCACACCCGGTATCTTCCGCCTTCCGTCAGATTGAGGGTTACATCATCCCTGACATCAAAGCAGTAGCAGGTGGGGCAAACATTGTTGCACGAGCCGCACCCGTAGCAGATTTTTCCTATCTTTTCCCACACAGGGCTAAAATAGCTGCCTGAATATAGGAGGGGGAGGGTGGATGCCTCGGCATTTATTTTTGTGATAAATAATTCTGCCTTCTTATTTTTAAATTCTGCCATTTTTGCTCTTTCCCCGGCAGTTGCCTTTTTGGTTTTTGCATGCTTATAAAGCAGGTCATTTCCTTTTCGCGTGCCTATCTCTACTACAAAGCCTGAGCCGATGTCATGGAGAAACAGATCAAAGCCGGAATCAACGGTCATGGTATTTACGCTTTTGCAAAAACAGTGTTTGTCGGGAAGACAATCAATGCCAATGATAACGGTCTTTTCTCTCCGTTTGAGATAGTTCACATCAGGTGTTCCGTAAGCAAAAACCATGTCCATAAGCCTTATTGCATGGATGTCGCAAGAATGGACTCCGAATAGCGCCTGGTCATGCGCCTCGACTGTAGGCTCTATGCTGTGATTTTCTCCATTCTTGAATCGTAATAGGGTTTCTCTTTGCGGAAATAAATAGTGTTTTGGGGAAAGATGGGTAGGGGTGTGCAGAAGATGTAACTCATCAGGCGATGTAATCTCGCCATACATGGGGAAGCCGTCTTTTTTAACAGGACCGTAAACCCTGAATTCTTTTAACAGGCCTGTTACAAAAGAGGCAACCCCTTTTTTTGACAGGAATCTGTAGTTCACTCACTCTCTCCGCTCATTGAAAAATGAAAATTGTCAATTTTACCCCCACACCAAATTATTGCAGACTATTCTCTATTCGGTTCTTTAATTGCGCAAAGGCCCTGCTTCGTAATTTCAAATTTGCTTCTCGTTTTCTGGCATCCTTCTCAGATTTGTATGCTTCGTAGTATATCAATTCAAATGGCCCCCTAAGTTTTGTAGAAAAGATATTTCCCTCTTGTAAGATTTAAGTTGTAAGATTTAAGTTAACTTTCAACTTTCAACTTACAACTTTCAATCTTTATTACTTTTCAAAACATAGATATAGAACATGATCTTATCTATTCAATTTGGTGTGGGGGTTTAAATTGTAAAATTAAACCCTTTTCTTTAAGATTTGCAATTTGCATTTTTCATTTTACAATTACAAGGTTCTACTCTTCCTGTCTCTTGAAATTATAAGACAAAACCAGCCCGTCCTTTATGGTAACTTCCAGTGTTACTGTCGTAACTTTACTTTGCCTTTCATTGACAATAAACCCTCCGAAATATGCAGGGGTTTTCTTTTCTGTATAGGTGTAAGTCAAGACCTCGCTCCCATCCGGCTTGGATTCTGTTTTTGTTGGATTGCCAAGGGTCTCAATAATCGCATTTCTGGTTGTTATCCCTGGTTGTATCTTTTCAGCCTGCTCCTTTGTTATTTTGTTGCCTTCGGATTGAACCTTCACCGATGAAATGGAAGCGCAGGCTGTAATTGCCATTGATATAAGCATAATGGTAAAAATTCTTTTCATCAATCCTCCCAAGATATTTTACTTACCTCTAACATTCAATTATGCCATTGCAACAGCATTTCTTGAGCTGTTTTTCACCTGATACATTGCCTGATCAGCCATCTGAATAAGCTCTGCGGTATTTTTTGCATCCTCCGGCAGAGAGGCAACGCCAAAGCTGGCTGTAATGTGCAAATTTAATCCTTCTTCCGTCAAAAACCGATGTTCATTTATGCTCACCCTTAATTTTCCGGCCGCCTGATATGCCTGGCCCTTGGATGTTTGCGGCATTACTATCACAAATTCATCACCGCCGTATCTGCATGCCACATCTACCTTTCTCAGTCCTTTGGAAATCACTTTTGCCATCTCGGCAAGGAGTTTGCTGCCGTTTAGATGGCCGTAGGCGTCATTTACCTCCTTGAACTTATCCAGGTCAAGGAAAATCATCGCAATATTGCTCTTATACCGCCTGGCCCTTTCCGCTTCATAATCAAGAAATCGATACAGATACCTTGAATTATAGAATTTTGTCAGGTCGTCTGTTATGGTCAGCTCCTGAATCTTTTGGAAAAATGTAGCATTTTCTATTGCAATGGCTGTATAGTCCGCGAGCGTGGTAAGAACAAGGAGATCTTCTTCTTTAAAACCGCCCTGTTCAAACATTTTGTTTATAAGCTCTATTACACCCAGGCATTTTCCTTTGCTTTTTAATGGAACCGCTATGATTGACTTTGTGGTAAATTTGCTTGACTCATCCGCCTTTTTGCTAAATCGGGGGTCCTTATTAACATCCGGCACAAGGAGGGGGGTTCCTTCTCTTGCCACCCATCCGGCTATGCCTTCTCCCATTTTGAGTCGTATATCTTTTATCTTATCCGCGCCTTCTCCCACAACTATCTCAAAATAAAGCTCATTCTTTTCCTCATCCGCAAGGAGGAGGGACCAATTTTTCGGCTGAAGCAGCTCACTGATCTTCTCCATGACAATATTCAAGATTTCCTTTAAATCCAGCGAAGAGGTGATTGCTTTGCCCAGTTCGCTAAATGTGGTGAGCTGTTTTATCCGTTGGCTGTGCTCTGAAACAAAGGCTGCCTCGCATTCTGTTGCCGTGGTATCTTTTGCAGATTCAGTAATCATATATGGTGTAAAAGTTACCTTATTTATTACGAAAAAGCAAGTCTGCCGCAGTTAAATATCGATAGCTTTGCTGTAATTTTTTGGTGAGTATGCCTGCCCTGCATTTGCCAATAGCTTTATTTTCTATCTTTAAAAGCGGCGCTATTTCCATAATAGAATTGGTAAGAAACGCCTCTTGAGCGTTTCTTAAGTCTTCGCGGGTTAAAGAGATTTCGGTGGTTTCTATACCCTCTTTTTTTGCCAGTTCAAGCACAACTCTTCTTGTGATGCCAGGAAGGATGCCGTCTTTTATCGGAGGCGTTTTGAGGCGCTTCCCATCAGAAACGAAGATATTGGTAACCGTGCCTTCCAGTATTTTATTTTTATCTGTGAATATGCCTTCTTGTGCTTTTCTTTTCCCTGCCTCCATTAATCCCATAATATTGGGCAGAAGGTTTAAAGATTTGACATGCGGAATACTCCGGGGAGCGGATAAAAATGTAGCGCCAATGCCCTTTTGATAATCTTTTATCTTTGCATCCAATGGCTGTGCTGTAATTACTACCGTTGGTTTTAATGATTTGATTGGTATTAACCTGCCGTAATCTACACCCCTTGTTATGGTTAATCTTATATAAGCATCGCAGGTAGTTATATGATTTAGCGCAAGTATTTTCTCAAGATGATTTGTTAAGCAGCTTTTGTTTTGCCTCAAAGAAATTCCCATGGTTTTCGCACTGCTTATCAAACGTTCCCAATGAAGGTCCAGTGCAAATATTCTTCCATGATAGGAACGCATTGTTTCAAATATCCCGTCTCCGTAAGTAAACCCTCTGTCAAATACAGATACTAACGCCTTGTCTGCCGGCAAGAATTTACCGTTTAAGAAGACTATGTTGTTCACTTTCGCCTCCTGTTTTCTTTGTTAAATGTCAATTTTGGCGTCTAACTCAGTAACTCCGCATCTTTGCGCAAGAGCTTAATGTCTTTCAAAGTCTTTCAATGCCTGTTAATTTTAAGCAGCTCTGCCATGGTCTCTACGGAATAGTTCCATCCAAGATTCCTCTGTGGAGTGCGGTTCATCTGCCGTATTATAGATGTCAAATCACACTCCTTCAGACCGCCATTATAGAGTATTAAGTATTGATACGTATCCACAAGGTCATTTAGATTGCCTAAAACAGTGCGGCTATCTGTTCTGGTAAATTCTACCGTTTCATATTGGGCCAGGATTTCTTCTATCTTTTCATTGCCGATATTCTCTATCAGCAGCAACTGCCTCAAGCTCCTATAAAAGTATTCCTTAAAGTTGGCGATATTATCCTTCCTCATGCCGTAAACGATAAAAGACAACAGCGACCTTTCATTCATGAAAATAAGCGTCTTTCTCCGGTCAACGGTAAAGAGGTGGGCGTACCAGTTGCCGAGGGTGCTGTCAGGCTCCTTAATCCCGCTAAGGTCTGCCTGCTTTAAGCCCAAAGCATCCAATACCTTTTTCGTGCATCTTACTTGAAGCATACTATTACCTCACAACCTCAAACAAATTCTTTGGGTCATCTAATACCTTAAACTCCCACACCCCAAAATTGCCGCTTGCATTAACCGCATGAACCCATTCTTTTAGAGCCTGCCATTTAGCTTTATCCTTCTCTGTTGTCTGCCCCTTTATCTCAAGTAGTAAATGCCTATTGCTTTCAAATTTTATGATGTAATCGGGATAATATGTTTTAATCTGCCCTTGCCAGAGATAGAATATCTCAAAACCAATATGGTCATTTTTTACCCATGAAATCAAACCGGGAATCCTGTTCCGCTCAAACTCTAAACCTACTTTTTCCCATCCGCTGTCAATAACGATATGGCTTATCTGGCTCTTTTTCACAGGTTGTGTCGGTTTGCTTGTCCACCATGTCATTGCTGTAGCAGTGCTTCTTACAGGTCTTTCGGGGTCTAAAATAAGGGCAGGCGCTTCTTTGCTTGAACTACGGATGAAATTGCCGATATGATTGACAATCTTCTGAGAATTAAGGGCAATAACAATATTTCTTAACTTCTCTGTCCCGGCAAATATAGGAACTTTTATATCAAGTTTGTTTGAAACTAAAAACTCATCAAATATCTGCATCAACTGGCTGATATGACTTCCCGGGTCGCCTTCCCAATTTTTGCCAAACTGTTCATGAAGCCTCACCGCAGATTGAAGTTTTATCTTCTGTAAACGATGTTCTTCTGCAAGCCTGTCCAAATCAATCTCAGTAAGCTGGTCAAATTTCGGCTTACCGTCTATAACAGGCGCAACCTCTACAATAGTAGGGGCATCTTCAGGAGAAAGCGTAAGTTTTTCTAATCTCTCCCAATCTAAATCCAAAAAATAATTTAGCTTATACTCAACCCTTAAAACATGCGTCCATTCTATTCCCAAGTTTTTTCTTTCCGGTATAGGCTCAATTTTTGTTTTTGGCTTTTCTGTCTTTGTAGTCCCTTCTTCTTGTTCAACAGGCAAAAAGGTAAACGGCACGCCAAAAACTGTTACATATTCGGGGTCGTATCGCCCATTTGCATTGACATCATAACAAATTCTACGCAAGCCTCTGCCAATAACCTGCTC
>JACQEJ010000111.1 GCA_016200645.1 Deltaproteobacteria bacterium
AACAGGGCGTGATTATACCCAGGAAAAATGTAAAACACCTCATGCTGAAAAAAGAGGTTGTTGAGGCGGTGAAGGCAGGGAAATTCGCGGTTTATCCCATAGAGCGGGTGGAGCAAGGGCTGGAGATATTAACCGGCGCAACTTCGGGAGAAAGGCAAACTGACGGCTCATACACTGACGGAACCATAAACTTCCTTGTCGCAAAACGGCTCAAGGAACTGGCAAAGACTTTGAAAGAATTTGGCAAGGGAAAAGGCGCGGAAAAGAAAAAGGAAGAGAACAAAGGCGGCTGAAGAAGGGACCGCCTTATCCATATCTGAGCCATTGAAAGGCCGGCACGGTTGCGGTAAGAGACAGGAGAGAAACAAAAACAGTTGACTATTACTTTGTATTGAAGATAGAATTTTAAAAAATAACAAACCCATGGAGGAATTATGAAGTCAATTTGCGCGCAACTTCCTGATCAGGTTTATCAGGAAGTAAAATCTTTGATTGACAAAGGCTGGTTCAAAAATGAAGATGATATAATTTTAGAGGCCCTGCGGCGTTTCCTTGACATTCACAAAATTGAATTGATGGAAAACTTTGTCCGGGAAGATGTCGAATGGGGACTGCATGGCAAAGAATGAGCGCACAACGGCGGCCATCTGTGATGCCGGCCCAATCATTCACCTCGACGAATTAAACAGATTAGATTTATTATCAGATTTTCATTCTCTAATCATCCCCAAATCAGTCCAGATAGAAATCACAAAACATAGACCGCAGGCGTTGCAACATGCCGGCGTTATTTTTAAAGTCATAGAAGCAGCCTCTCCTCCTGAACCGAAACTATTAACCCTGTCCAAAGCCCTTTTGCTTGATAAAGGCGAGATAGAATCTTTATCTTTAATTCAGGCTAATCCAGACGCTATATTTCTTACAGACGATGCTGCGGCACGATTGGCAGGCGAGGAACTTGGTTATAAAGCGCATGGAACTATAGGTATAATCTTAAGGGCGATTCGTAAAAACATGCGGACACCAAAAGAAGTTCTTGAACTACTCCATAAGATTCCAAAAGGCACAACACTTTTCTTAAGACCTGCGTTATTGGAAGAAATTATACAAAAGGTTAAGAAAGAGTATTCAATAAAATAACCATCTTCATCACCTCGCCACAGCCAGCCTGTCTGCGTGCTACGCACAGCCCGCAGGATTTTTACAGCCAGCCGGAGTTTTGCTTCATCGGTTTCTTTTAAAAGTCTGTTCATAACCTCCCGGGCCAGAGGGTCAGGTCTTGCTTTTTGCTGTCGTCTCTTTTTTGAGGAGGCGAGGGACCCTTCCCCTCTTTTCCGTTTATTTTGTATAACCCCGAAAATCCGCTTCTTGCCGTTACTATAATATCCTCAAAAGAGAGACGAGGCTCATTCCTTCCTCTTCACCCACCCCTCCACAACTCGCTGTTCCGCGCGGCTTAACGCGAGCGAACCTGCCGGGACATTTTTTGTGATGGTAGAGCCAGAGCCGATGTAGGCATTTTTGCCTACCTTCACGGGCGCGACCAATTGCGTGTCGCTGCCGATGAATGCGCCGTCTTCTATAACGGTCTGATGTTTTTTTATGCCGTCGTAATTGCAGGTGATTGTGCCTGCGCCGATATTGACATCTTTGCCGATGATTGCATCGCCGATATAGCTTAAGTGGTTCGCCTTTGTGCCTTTGCCGAGTTTTGATTTTTTCACCTCAACAAAATTGCCTACCTTTGCACCGTCTTCAATCAGAGAGTCGGGACGGAGCCTTGCAAAAGGCCCGATGGAGACATTTTTTCCGATTCTGGATGATTCAATCACGCTGTGGCTTTTTATCACAGAGCCGCTGCCGATTGTTGAATTGATAATCTTGCACCCCTCTTCTATAACGCATCCGCTGCCGATGTTCGTATCCCCTTCCAAAAATACATTCGGATAGATGGTCGTGTCTCCGGCGATCTTCACGCCGGAATGAATATAGGCAGTGTCCGCATCCAGCAAAGTTACGCCGGAGAGCATAAGCTCGCTGTTTATCCGCCGCCTCATCACCCTGTTCGCCTCTGCCAGTTCAATCCGGTTATTTATACCCATGACCTCTGCGGGATTTATATGTGTAAGGCATGTAACCTTATTCCCCTGAACTACCGCCATCTCTATCAGATCAGGGAGATAATATTCTCCCTGCGCATTTTCCTTTTTTATCTTCTTTAAGCCTGAGAAGAGAAACCTCGCATCCACGCAATAAATTCCGGTGTTGATTTCATTGACAGCCTTCTCCTCTATGTTTGCGTCTTTGTGCTCCACGATCCGCATGACGCTGTTATTGTCGTCTCTTAACACCCTTCCGTAACCTGAAGGGTCTGCAACGATCGTGGATATAAAAGAGATGGCCGCCTTTTTCTTTGCGTGAAGATTCAAAAGACCCTGAATCGTTTCTTTGGTGATGAGCGGGACATCGCCGGAAAGGATTAAGACATTACCCTTCCAGTCCTTGAGCGCATCTTCTGCACACAAAACAGCATGGCCTGTGCCAAGTTGAGGCTCTTGTTTTACGAATGCGGAATGCAGTGTAGGGGCGTAAGGCATTATGCCCTTATTTATCACCTCGTCCGCTTTATGACCGACAATCACCATGGTTTTTTTGACGCCAAGATTGTTTACAACCTCAACCGGATAAAATAGCATGGGCCTTCCTGCGACAGGATGAAGCGCCTTGGGAATATCCGATTTCATCCGCTTGCCGAGGCCTGCTGCAAGGATAATGGCTGCAACACCTTTATTTTTCATACATCAAAAATATACTAAACAGCCCAAAGCGTCAAGGGGTTTTTACAAAACTTTTGTGGGCAGTGTTTTCCATGACGGCTTGAGTTTCTCAATACTTTGTGATACCTTGAAAAAAATCGCCGAAACTTAGAGGAGTTGTTTATGTACGAACTTGCCATATTATCTGATTTTGCAGCAGCTCACAATCTGAGACAGTATGAGGGCGAATGCGAGAACCTGCACGGCCACAACTGGAAGGTGGAGCTTACTGTTGTAAGCAAGAGGCTGGATAAGATCGGGCTGGCAGTGGATTTTAAGGTTCTGAAAAGAATATTAGAGGGTATACTGGAAACTATGGACCACAAATATCTAAATGAAATCCCCCCGTTCGACAAGGAAAACCCGTCATCGGAGAATATTGCAAGGCATATTTTTAAGCAATATAAAAAAAGAATAAAAGTTAAAGGTGTGAAGGTGGCGAGGGTTATGGTTTGGGAGTCCGAAAACGCAGCGGCAACATATTATGAATAAATCATGAAAGAGCCAAAGAAAAGAAAAATAAAGGACATCCAGAGCCAGAGAGATTTCAGGCAGATAGCCATCAACAAGGTGGGCGTAAAGGATATTCGCTACCCTATCGTGGTTCTGGACAAGAAGAATCAGTTTCAGCATACCATCGGCTCTGTCAATATGTATGTGGACCTCCCTCATCACTTTAAAGGCGCGCACATGAGCAGGTTTATAGAGATATTGAACGAGCACCGGGGGGAGATTACGGTAAAGAATTTTCCTGAGATTTTGAAAAAGATGAAGCGAAGGTTCAATGCCGCGACAGCCCATATGGAGGTGGAGTTTCCCTATTTTGTGGAAAAGGCCGCCCCTGTTTCAAAGGCAAAGGGTTTGATGGAGTATCTATGCAGGTTTCTCGGATCGCTCAGCAATAAAAAGGATTTTATCCTTGAGGTTGTTGTTCCTGTCACAACGCTCTGCCCGTGCTCAAAGGAGATAAGCAGACGTGGAGCGCATAACCAGCGGGGGATGGTCAAGATAGCGCTCAGATTTCACGGTTTTGTCTGGATAGAGGATATCATCAAGGTGGCGGAAGACTGCGCCTCAAGCCCGGTCTATTCGCTTTTAAAAAGACCTGATGAAAAATATGTAACGGAACACGCCTATGACAATCCGAGGTTCGTGGAGGATGTGGTGAGAGAGATTGCATTAAGGCTGGAGAAAATAAAGGCTATTCGATGGTTCAGCATAGAGGCGGAAAACTGGGAGAGCATCCATAATCACAGCGCTTACGCCTATCTGGAGAAGGATAAAATGGCATAAGCTAAATTATTTCTCAATAACCTTTATCTCCCCCCTGCCTGCGCCCAAGCCAAGCTCTAACGCCCTTTTTATCTGCTTTTGCTCCCAGACATCTTTCTCGACCACCATCTTCCACCTGCCGAAATCTTTTATTATCTTTAATCCCGCAATATCCGCAGCAATTCTGTCTCCGCTGGCAATGATGAGGTTTGTATCCGAGCTTGTCCCTTCCCACGGCCCTCCTTCTATCATTATCCGCGTGCCGTCCACGATATTGAGATGAGGGTGATAGGCAATGTTCATCTCTGCAATCAGCTCCTCCCAATGTGCGCTGTCTATGAGATACGGCCTGAATTTAAGATGCGTTGCGCCGATAAAGTTTTTGAGACAGATGCTGTAAGACGCAGACCTGTGGGTCTTGATGACAGGGAGGTTTATGACACGATCGACATTGTATATCCATTCGGTCACATATACCCTGGAGATGTATTTTGCCCCGGGAAGCTCCACCTCAACCCAGTCATAATCTTCAAAATAGACCACCTCAGCCCCTTCCTCTTCCGCAGCCCTTTTTATTCCTGTCCTCGTCATGTTTCTTTTTGTAGACAATGTCAGCATGGCGGACATATCACCCACGATAATCCGCGAGGCGCCGTGTTCTTTCAAAAGCTTCACCGCAGCCCTTACAACCTCCGGGTTTGTGGTCGCAGGATGAGGCTCTCCGGATACGACATTCGGTTTTACAAGAACGGTCTTGCCTTTGATGCCTATCTTCTCAAAGCCTCCTAAAAGAGAAACAGCCTCCCGCATCATCTCCAGAATATTATTCCCCTTGACGATACTCACCAGAGCCTTCCCGTCCTCTTTGTAAGGATTATCAAACCGCGGCGGCCTTATCTTTCTTTTTGGTCTGAACAAGAACTGCGCCATTGCGCTCCTCCACTGAAAGGTAAGGAACAGAAAGAGCAAACCGACAATTCCCAATAGCCATCTTCTGGAGATTTCCATTTGTTCCCCATTCCTGTACACCAGAAAGCCCGTCTTTTAGGGCATGAGAGATTTACCTGTGTATAGTATAAACCAGGTATTTAAAGATGCAAGAGAGGTTTCTGAGATGACGAATCATCCTGATTATGATAAGGCACTTGAGGCGGTGAAGAGATTAGTGGCGTCGGTTCCGATTTAAGCCGATTTATTATCGCATCCCCTTAAAAACCTTTTCCGCGGCATCCAGCGTTTTTCCAATATCTGTCTTTGAATGGGCGAGCGATACAAACACCGCCTCGAACTGGGACGGCGCGAGGTAGATGCCGGATTCCAGCATCTTCTTAAAGTATTTTGCAAACCTTTCAAGATTGCTTTTCCTGGCATCTTCATAGTTATCCACCGGCCTGTCATTAAAGAAAAGCGTGAACATGGCGCCTGCCCGCGCAATCTGAACGGGTATGCCTCTTTTTTTTGCTATGGCTTCAAGGCCGTTGCACAGTGCTTTTGTGGTATTCTCCAGTTTTTCATAAACACCGTTGCCTTTTAAAATCTTTAAAGTCTCTATGCCTGCGGTCATTGCAAGCGGATTGCCTGATAATGTCCCTGCCTGATAAACAGGGCCGGATGGCGCCAGCATCTCCATTATCTTTTTCTTGCCGCCGAATGCGCCGACCGGAAGGCCGCCGCCAATCACCTTTCCGAGGCATGTAATGTCAGGAACAATATCGTAAACCTTCTGCGCGCCGCCGTAGCAGAGCCTGAACCCGCTCATCACCTCATCCACGAGCAAAACAATTCCATGCTGATTGCACATGTCCCTGAGCGCCTTTAAAAAACCGCTCTGCGGAAGCACAACGCCCATGTTGCCCGGCACGCCTTCCACGATTATGCAGGCCACGCCTTCAGGGTCGTTTCTCAAAATATCTTCTAATGATGTGATGTCATTGTAAATGGCTGTGTAAGTGTTTTTTGCAATGTCCGCCGGAACTCCGGGGCTTTCCGGAACGCCGAGTGTTGCTGCGCCGCTTCCTGCCTTGACTAAGAGGCCGTCGCTGTGGCCGTGATAACATCCTTCGAATTTTATTATCTTGTCCCTTTTCGTATATGCCCGTGCAAGGCGGATAGCGCTCATAGTCGCCTCTGTGCCTGAGTTTACAAACCGCACCATATTCATAGATGGGAATGCCTCAAGCACAAGTTCTGCCAGAGTAACCTCAAGCTCGGTAGGCGCGCCAAAACTCGTGCCTCTGTCAACCGCCTTTTTTAATGCATCGTTGACTTTGGGATGCGAATGTCCGAGGATTGCCGGGCCCCATGAGCCCACATAATCTATCAAACAATTCCCATCCGCATCATATATCTTTGAGCCTTTAG
>JACQEJ010000112.1 GCA_016200645.1 Deltaproteobacteria bacterium
AGCCGCCGCCTTCAACGCCAGGTGGCGCAGGATCGTTTGCAAATAAACTCAGATTAAGCGCGCCGATGCCGTTTATCAGCACATCGCCGAGGATAAAGACAAGCCAGAAAAGCCCGAACAAGGCGGCAAAGGTGCAAAGACTGAGGGCTGCAAGGCTTTCTATTTTTCTGATACGCTCCGCAGTCATCGCGCATATCTCCTTTCGGCCTTGAGGAGAAAAAACTTTGCCGCAGCCAGGGTTATAAAACTAAGAACAAAAAGCAGGAGGGCCAGATAAAAAAGCGATGACAGATACAAATCATTATCCGCCTCTGTGAATTCATTTGCAAGGGTTACGGTGATGGTTGCAGCAGCGTCGAGAAGAGAGGTTGTTATCTGATGATTGTTGCCGAGGACAAACGCCACTGCCATGGTCTCGCCCAGCGCCCTTCCAAGCGAGAGGATAACCCCGCCGAAGACGCCGAGTTTGGAATAAGGAAGCACCACACTCTTTACCACCTCCCATTTTGTTGCGCCCAGCGCATACGCAGACTCCTTTACCACCGAAGGGGTGAGATTAAAGGCGTCCCTTGAAATGCTGGCGGTAAACGGAATAATCATAATGCTAAGTATCAGGCTGGCGGTCAGGAGGTCTATGCCCATGGCTGTGCCGTGAAACAATATCCCGGCAACAGGAATCCTGCCGATAGAGTTCTGGAGCGCAGGCTCCACATATTTTGACATTATGGGCGCAAGGGTGAATAATCCCCACATTCCGTAAATGATGCTCGGTATAGCAGCCAGAAGCTCAATGGCAACGGAGATCGGCCCTTTGAGAAAGTTCGGCGATATTTCCGTCACAAATATTGCAATGCCTATTGCAACAGGGATGGCCATTAAAAGGGATAGTCCTGTTGTTACTGCCGTGCCGAAAAGATTTGTAGCCGCGCCGAACGACCCTTTTACGGCGTTCCAATCTGTTGAGAAGATGAATCGGAAAACGCCGAACTTTGCTATAGCAAGGGATGATTCTGAAAACAGCACATAGAGAATCCCTGCAATCAGCGCAAGAACCGACAGAGACGCAGCAGCGGTGACAGAGAAGAAAATCAGGTCAACGGGATTTTTTTTAAAAGACAGCGCCAGGGTATAGCTCCTTAAGATGTTTTATACAGAGCGTCATAACTTCGCATACCTGCGTTGCTCCTCGGCTCGTCGTTGCGGCGTATGCTTAAAATACGCCTCACTCCTCACCTTCATCGCGCCTTGGTCTGCTTTGTTCTGACACTCTGTATGCGTATTTACCCCCACACCAAAATTTTTGGTGTGGGGGTTTACTTATATTGCTGTGTATAATTTTTTCCAACAATTCCTTTACCTTTTCTTCAATCAGGTTTCTTACCTTTCTGAACTCGTCTTTGTCCAGATGTTTCGGGTCTGGAATGTCCCAGTTAATCCTGTTTTTTGCCGGAACAAAGGGGCAATTGTCGCCGCACCCCATGCTCACTACATATTCAAACCTCTCCCTTGATATATCATCCAGAGATTTTGACTCATGGGTCGTCAGGTCGTAACTGATTTCTCTCATAGCCTCAATCGCCTTTGGATTGACCTTTCCCGATGGTTTTGAACCCGCACTGTATGCTTCAACAATTCCCTTTCCGTGAATTTTAGCGAACGCCTCAGCCATCTGGCTGCGGTTGGAATTTTCCACACAAACGAATAATATTTTTTTCATAGTTTTTAGTTTTTCGCCGTTTTACAAAATGTCGAGGGCAAAGGGCAGCATTCTTTGTCTTTGACCCCTCTGCAACCCAATATTGCCAAAGCCGCGCCGGCAGCAGGCGCAGTTATGTAAACCCATAGGTGCTGAATTTGTCCGGCCAATAATGCAGGCGCAAGGGAGCGAGCCGGATTCATTGACGCCCCGCAAATTGGTCCGGCAAACATCGCCTCCAGCAGCACTACGGAGCCGATTGCAATTCCCGCCATGACGCCTTTTTCCTTTGAGCCGGTTGAAACATTGATGATAACGAGCATGAGAAAGAAGGTCAGGATGAGCTCAAGAAAAAATGACTGCGTTGCAGAACCGGAAGGAATTGTCGCCCCAAGGGTCAAATGGCCGGGGAACAGCAATTTTAAAGTTCCGCTCGCCAACAACGCCCCTATTAACTGGCTTATGGCGTATGGTAATACCTCTTTTCCCGGAAACCTGCCTGAAAACCAGAAGGCAATGGTTACCGCAGGATTGATGTGAGCTCCGGAAATGTCGCCAAAGGCGTAAATCATGGCCATAACGACGAGTCCGAAAGTAATGGCTATGCCTGCATGAGTTACAGCCCCGCCTGTGATGTCGTTGATGATTATTGCGCCTGTTCCGCAAAAAACCAGTCCATAAGTTCCAATGAGTTCGGATAGATATTTTTTCATTTTTGTCCTAACTTACGGCAAAACCAAAATAGCATTATAATAGTTCACGCTCAAAAATTGCCCAGATGCAAGGCGCCAAGGAGCGAGCAGCGCAGCATACTTTTTTAGGTATGTGAGCAGCGCAGCGACGAAGGCAACGCAGCAGATGGGCATTTTTCAGCGTGAACTAAAAAGGCCGGATATATAATACATATCCGGCCCTCTTATTTCAAATAAGAAATCTAATACAACCCATTTGCCTTCCAATATTCCCTGACCTTATTTTTCAATACATCAGGAAGAGGGGCATATATCAGATCTTTTGCCGCCTTATCCCCGTTGGAAAATGCCCAGTCAAAGAATTTAACCACCTTTTTATTATTCTCTGTCTTTTCTTTGGCTACGAGTATATTGGTTGCCGCAACTATAGGCCATGCATTAGCTCCCTTTGCATTTGTAACCCATGTATAAAAGTGAGCTTCAGGATTAAAATCGCCGGAAGCGGCAGCCTCTGCAAAGCTTTCCAGTGTCGGCTTCACCACATTCCCGGCAGGATTTTTCAGCAGGGTATATGCCAGGTTACTCTGCTTTGCATACGCATATTCAACATATCCGATAGAATCCCCCAGCCTCTTTGCATAATTTGCCACTCCTTCATTGCCCTTCGCGCCTATCCCTGCCGGCCAGTCAACAGACTTCCCATATCCTACCTTATCATGCCATGCCGGACATGCCTCATCCAGATAGTGGGTGAAGGTAGCTGTTGTTCCTGAACCGTCAGACCTGTGAACAACGGTTATTTCTTTGTTAGGGAGATTCAGTTTCGGGTTGAGCTCTTGCAGCGCATGGTCATTCCACTTCTTTATGTTGCCGAGAAATATGTTGCACACGGCATTTGCATCCAGAGTCATTTTTTCTGACTTGATTCCCGCAACATTTACTGCCAGAACAATGCCGCCGATTACCTGCGGCCACTGAAGGAGTTTATCCTTTGCTATATCCTCTGGTTTGAGCGCATCGTCTGATGCTCCGAAATCAACTGTCCTGTTTACGATCTGCCTTACCCCGCCGCCGCTTCCTATGGACTGATAATTGAGCTTTACGCCGGTCTCCTTCTCATAAGAATACGCCCATGCGGAATAGAGCGGATACGGGAATGTCGCCCCTGCTCCGTTCAATGTGTCTGCGGCAAATCCCCTGCCTGAGACAAACAGGCTTGCTGCCAGCGCAATAGATACAATCAATTTTTTCATTTTTTCCTCCATTTAATATAGGCTATTGGTTATGGGCTATAGGCGATAGGTTTTTGCTTTACCTATTGCCCCTCGCCCCTTGCCTATAGCCTGCTTTTTTATATCATCCTTTTGTTACAATCATATTACAGAATCGTGAAGATTTTGTGAAGCATTGAAAATGCCATCTACCTGCTGCACAGCATCCCTGCCCTCTCAACCTCTTTTCTGCTTCCTGCTCTCAAGGTATGAGCAATCAGTATCGGACAGCGGTAATGCTCTTCTGTATCGCAATAAACCTGTCTCTCAAATACGCCCGGAACCATCAGACTCAGAGAAGCGCTGCAAATTCCATTTTTTCCGCATCTTTCAAGATACATACATTCCATATTCATCACCTCCTTTGTCCTACGATAAATACTTTTTATAAGTTCTACCGCCTTATCAAAACCTATTAAGTTCATTTGATAGGCAGAAGTAATATTATTTACATCAATCGCCATACCTTCCATCGTTATCACCTCCTTTTTGATTTTCTTGACTGCATCATATACAACTTATGTGGCGGGATTATGACGGCAATGTGAAGATTGCGTTGCAATCCGGACAGCCTTTTCCCGCCTTTTTTTCAAGGAGCCGTTCAACCCTTATAATGAGTTCTTCTACGCTAAACGGCTTTGTTATGTAGTCATCTGCGCCAATCTCCAATCCTTTTAACCTGTCTTCAGGCATGGCCTTTGCCGTAAGCATAATTACCTTAATGTCTTTTTTTCTCTTCCGCAGATATTTACAAATCTTCCAGCCGTCCATATTTGGAAGCATCAGGTCAAGGATAACCATCTCCGGTTTGAAATCCTCTATTTTACTCATTGCATCAAGACCATCCAGCGAACTTGATGTTATATATCCTTTTCTTGAAAGGTTAAAATCTACAAGATTTAACAGGTCAATCTCGTCATCCACAATCAAAACCCTTTCTTTCTTCATATATCCTCCTTTGCCCTTGCCGGTGAAAATCGTATGGCCAGAATCCTCGCAATGATAAGGGCGAGGACAAGGGCTATCACCATGATTATCTTTTGATACTCAATCTCCTTAAACCAGAAAACCATGACCTCCGTAAGGATGACCACCAGCACAGTGTCTATGATGTAAGTAACCTTGACCCTGCCTTCGGAAAAATATGCGAGGGCTGTTCTGAAGACCTCAAGAAGGGCAAGGATGGTCAGGGCATTGACCATTACCACCTGGAGCGCCTCATGGATGTCTTTGCTGAAGATGGCCCTTAATTCCAGAAGGGTTTTTAATACGGCCCATGTTATGGTTACGAGGATGACTGCTATTAGCAGACTTAAGATAATACGGGCGCACTCTTCAAATATCTTTGAAGATATGTTTCCGATATTTTTGATAAGTTCTATATAATGCAAAAAGTTCACCTCCTTTTTGCAAGAAGGTTACCTTATAAATGTTGCGGGGGTATGACAGGAATGTGAAGATTCGGTTACAGATTTCTCTTACGCATTTCTTCTTGAGTAGCCATTTAATAGATGATACAGTGCATCTATAATGGATATTCGCTCATTGCTAAAAAACAGAGAAAAAGAATCATATCGCAAAATGTTATTGGGGATGAAGCTCAGGTTTGCCCTTGAGTTGTCGGAGTTTGTTCAAAATCTGCGGCAGGGCGTAAACCCCCACACCAAAATTTTTGGTGTGGGGGTAAAACAACATGGAAAGAGAATTCAGAGACATCGTAAAAGTCCTCAGAGAAGCGAAGCGTCGTAAATTTATCCGCGATTTTGCCCTCACCGGAGCCCTCGCCCTGTCAGCCCTTTCGCAGCCCAGAGCCACACGGGATATTGATATCCTCATCTCCCTCAAAAAAGAAAAAATAAAACGTTTTGTAGAATGGCTCAAATATTCCAAAGAATATAGACTCGCAAAACATCATGCGGGAAGACCAAAAGACCGTATCAAAAATCTTATTGAAGCGCCTACGGGAGCGCGAAGACTTTAGGAAAGTTTGTGGCAGTCAGATAGCGTATGATGGTCAAAAACAAGGCCAAATTTTGGTCTCAGCAGGTTACCGAAACCAGTAACGCGCTGGATATTGAACAGGGCGTGTTTTCGTGGGATGATCCGCGGAAGATTGCACGCTCGCTCAAACGGTCTGCGGATACCAGCGACCGGCGCAAGAGTCCTGCGTTTCGGTCCGCAATGTCCATGCTCAACTTCTACATCAACCGGGCAGGCAAAAAACTTCCCCTCAAACAACGCAAAATCCTCGAAAAAGCCAAGGAAGAGCTTCGCGAGCTGTATGGCAGGCCCAGGCATCCGCGGTTTATCTTTTAATCGGTATGGTAAAGCTGAAGGTCGAACCCTTGCCGTGCCTGCTGCTTACCCAGATCTTTCCGTTGTGTCCCTGAATGATGTGCTTTACTATTGCAAGCCCCAAGCCTGTTCCGCCGAGCTCCCTGCTCCTTCCTTTATCTACACGGTAAAACCTCTCAAATATCCGTGACAAATCTTTTTCAGGGATGCCGATGCCGCTGTCTTCCACATCCATGCGCAGCATATTGCCATCCTTCCTGCCTGTAACCTTTACTGTCCCTTTATTGGTATACTTGATTGCATTATCTATGAGATTCACCATTACCTGTTCAAGTCTGTCTCTATCCCCGTTCACTGCCAGCCTGCCGCGCACATCCAGAGAGAGGGATATGCCCTTATCAGCCGCCTGTTTCTCAAGCCCCTGAATAACGGCCTGTATCAATTCTTTGATGTCAAGAGATTCAAAGCTCATCGGCATCTGATGAGACTCAAGCATGGAAAGGGTTAAAAGGTCTCCGATGAGGGCCGTCATCCGGTTGGCATGACGGTCAATGATAGTAAGGAAGTTTTTAAGGGTTGCCTTATCATCCATCGCTCCGTCCAATAAGGTTTCTGCATACCCTTTTATGCTGGCCAGAGGCGTTCTGAGCTCGTGGGACACATTGGCCACAAAGTCCCTCTTTATCGCCTCAACCCTTTTTTCTTCCGTTACATCGTGGAAGAATCCGATAAGGACTCTGGAGCGAGCCGACCTGTCTGCCGAGACTCCGGCGCAGGCAGGCCGTGTCGGCGTAAGATTAACGGCAACATGGTTGCCTTGCTCCAAAGAAAACGGGACAAGCCGCGCCTCGAAGAAATGTCCGTCTTTGCCTTCAACAGCGATTTCCTGCGGCTCCTCTGCGCGAGAGATGAGCATCCTGTCTATCACTTCAGCAACCGCCCTGTCCTTTACAACCTCCGAAAGATTTTTCCCTTCCGGATTCGTTGCATGAGAAAAGGTTTTCTCAAAAAAAGGGTTTGCATAGAGAAACCTTTTATCGGCGTCTGTAACCATGACCCCGATCTGCATCTCTTTTACCACAGCCTCTAAAAGCCTTTGTTTCATATGTTCCTTTACCATGAGCCGTTGCAGGATAGAATTGCCCCTACTCCTCCAAAAATCTGTATCCGAATCCTCTGACGGTCTCCACATATTTTGCGGCCTTTCCAAGCTTTTCCCGAAGCCTTCGTATGTGGGTGTCAACTGTCCTGTCCGTCACATAACAATCCGCGCCCCAAACCATGTCCAGAAGATTGTCTCTGGACAAGACCCTGCCTTTGGCCTTTGCCAGCTCCGCAAGGAGTTTGAATTCTATGGCTGTCAGGCTCAGCGTCTGTTTGTTTACCGCCGCCGAATTGCGTTCCATGTCTATATGGATCGGGCCGGCGGTTATGGTCTTCCGCTTTTCCTCCCTTTGCCCTCTTTTAAGCACTGCCTTCACCCGCAGGATAAGCTCCCGGGGACTGAACGGCTTTGTTATGTAATCATCAGCCCCGAGCTCAAGGCCGACAATCCTGTCTACCTCCTCCCCCTTTGCCGTAAGCATGATTACCGGAATATGGCTTGTGGCGTCATCTTTTTTGAGTATCTTGCATACCTCGGTGCCTTCCATGCTGGGAAGCATAATATCCAAAATGATAAGATTCGGTTTTTCTTTTTTGGCTGACGAGATCGCCTCCGGCCCGTCCTGCGCAGAGACAACCTTAAATCCCGCTTTCTCAAGGTTGTATTTAAGGAGTGTAAGAATATCTGTTTCATCGTCTACTGCCAATATCTTCTGCATGGTAAAATCAGACCTCCCGTAAAGCTAACCCTCACCTTTCTTTATTTACCAATCTTCTGTTACAACCATATTACAAAATGGTGAAGATTTTGTTCACCCCGTTAGAAAATCTAATTATGAGCCTGATTTCATTTTTCAACAGATAACAACATCAGTGTATCAAATTTTTCTAATGGGGTGAAGTCCAAACAGACATTGACTGATCAAAAGCTCATTTACATACTTTCAATATTCCTCAAAATATGTTAACAAGGTTTACATGCGGAGGCGCTTATGCAGCTGATCAAAAATCTCGATCCGTTCAAAATTCTGAAAGCAGCCTTGATAAGGGGCGGCGATTTTGCGGATATCTATATGGAGGAGACGGTCAATACATCCATAATCTGCGAGGAAAATAAAATTGAAAAGGTTATATCAGGCCGGGACCGGGGATTGGGCTTACGGGTTATCTTTGATTTCAAGACAGCATATGCGTATACAAATGATTTGACAGAAAAAGGTCTCCTGGAATTGGCGGATACCGTGAGCAGGGCTGTGAAAGAAGGAAGGATTAAACAGGATATCTCCCTTGTTCAAAAAGACATAGCCGGCGGTTTTTCCATAAAGACACCCCCTTCAGATGTTGACCTGTTAAAAAAAGTAGAGCTGGTTAAAAATGCCAATTCTTTTGCAAGAGGCTTTGATAAAAGGATTGAACAGGCAAAGGTTGTTTACGGCGATGGTTTTAGGAAAACAGCGGTTGTAAACTCCCTGGGGCAGTGGGTTGAGGAAGAAAGGACCGGGATTTTGTTTCTCGTTCAGGTTGTCGCGCGGCAAGATGAGATTGTGCAGACAGGGTATGAGGCTGTTGGCGGCATTATGGGTCTTGAGATATTTGAAGAAAATCCCCCTGCAAGGGTTGCTGAAACCGCAGCAAAAAGGGCTATTATGATGCTCAGGGCCAAAAAAGCCACCGGAGGAAAGATGCCTGTTGTTCTGTCCAGCGAGGCGGGAGGCACTATGATTCACGAGGCTGTGGGCCACGGCCTTGAGGCAGATCTGGCACAGCAGGGACTTTCCGTATATTCGGGAAAGATCGGGGAGAAAATTGCCTCTCCGCTTATAACCGTAATAGACGACGCAACCATCCCGTATAAGAGAGGCTCATTTTTCTTTGATGACGAGGGAAGCCATGGACAGAAGACAGTTCTGGTAGAAAACGGGATTTTGAAAAACTATATGTATGACCGGCTCACGGCAATGAAGGACGGCGTTGTATCTACAGGGAACGGCAGGCGGGAATCGTATCACCACAGGCCTATCCCGAGGATGACGAACACTATGATCGCCCCCGGCAAGTCAAACCCGGATGATATTATCAAATCGCTGGGAAAAGGGCTTTTTGTGAAAAAGATGGGCGGCGGTCAGGTAAATACCGTGAACGGCGATTTTGTGTTTGAGGTTACCGAAGGCTATGTAATAGAGAATGGGAATATCGGGGAGCCGGTGAGGGGCGCAACCCTTACAGGCAATGGCCCGGAGGTCTTGAAAAATATAGACATGGTCGGCTCCGACCTCGGCTTCGGCATCGGCACCTGCGGAAAGGATGCCCAGGGCGTGCCTGTTTCAGATGCCCAGCCAACGCTGCGTATACCGGAGATTGTGGTAGGCGGGGAAGTGAAATAAAGAGGGTGCGCGGGTAAAAAAACATTATTCAGCTGCCAAATCGGCTTCTTCCAGGATTACCTCATACCTGTATCCTGATCCAAAGTCCTTATCTACAGCCACCACGCCTGTTGCCACAACCGTGCCTCCAACCTTTGCGTTTTGATTTGTAGTAACAGTAATATCATCGGCGCCGGGCTTTCCGGAGCCATCCCGCAGGTGAACCCAGTTTCTCCCCATGATGCCGCCGTTAAATTTTACAACCTTTCCGCGGACACTAACCTTCTTGCCTTTGAGTTCGTCTTTTTTGGCATAGAGCTCTTCCACCGTGTACCCACCCTTTACCTTGGTAATTGCGCCTTTCTCAGCAGCTTGCGAGATAGTATTTGCTCCTATAGCGACCAAAATGGCAAAGAGTGTTGCAGTGATGCCTGTAAGGAATTTCATGGTATCCTCCCTTTGTTTTTTATCTCTGCACCATAACATGTGTTAAATAATTAAGCAAACAATTTTTTCTGTGGGTAAGCATCCAAAATTTCGGCTTGAAATGAAGCCAAAAATCGGCATACGGCAGAGGCTCATCTTAAATTTTTCAGGACAAAACCATTCCCACAGCGCAGATAGCACGGCAGTGTGGATCAAAATTTTCCTGAGCCAAGACCCCACTGAACGTGCTGCAACGAAGTCTCTGGAAAACGGCCTTGCAGAGCAAAATACGAAGACGCTGGGGTCGGGGAAAGAAGCGCTGCAAAATTTGTTTTGTCCTGAAAAATTTAAGATGAGCCTCTTAACCTTAGGCCGAAATTTTAGATGCTTCCTTTCTGTGGTGTTTAGACCGCGGATGAGCAGGTGCAGCCAGCGTAATCCCAGCAGCTTGCTACAAAAAGTTTCAATTTAAGTTGTTTGCACCTTTCTCAAAAACTCTGCGCTCTCCTCAGGCAGGCTTGTATTGATATACATGCCGCTTCCAAGTTCAAAGCCGGCGGCCCTGGTAAGCCTCGGTATAATACTTATATACCAGTGAAAATATTCCAGGTCGCAGTCCTTTGGTTTGTTTGAGCGGATTACAAAATTATAATCCGGATTGACCAAACCATGATAAAGCTTGGAAAGGATACTCTTCAGGCTTAAGGCCAAATCCTTAATCTCTGCATCAGCAATATCGCTAAAGGATGCGGAATGTCTTTTGGGGAATATCCATGTGTGAAACGGCGAAAGGGCCGCGTAAGGGACAAAACTTAAAAAGTGTTCGGTCTCAGCAACAACCCTGACGCCCTCTTCCTTTTCTTTTCTTGCCAGCACGCACATCAGACACTCCCCCATGTCGTCAAAAAAATGGGCAGCGGCCTCGAGCCTGTCTCTGAATTGCACAGGCATCACCGGCGTTCCGATAAGCTGGGAGTGCGGGTGTTCAAGAGATGTGCCTGCCCCCTCGCCGTGGTTTTTAAAGACTATGACATGCTCAACCCGCGGATCTGTATATGCCTTTAGAAACCGGTTTTTGTAAACCTTAATCACCTCCTCCATCTGTTCTGACGAGAGGAGCGCCGGATTTGTATTATGCCGGGGGCTTTCTATGATAACCTCATGCACACCCACACCGGTAACGCTGCGCCTTATGCCGTCGATTTTCCTCTCTCTGCTGCCGGAGTCGGATACCGCAGCAAACTTGTTGGGCACTACCCTCACCTTCCACCCGTTCTTATCGCCTGTCCTGAAAAGCTCTACAGGGGTTTTGGTTTCGTTTCCAGGGCAGAAAGGGCAGGTTTCAACATAATAGGGCAGCGCCTTCTTGCTCACAGATATTTTGAAATCTTCAGGCCTCTTTGCCCTTTCCGTAGCAATAATTACCCATTCCCTTGTTATAAGATTCAATCTTAATTCTGGCATACCAAGACTTTGGTTGTCAAAAAAATTATCTTGAGACCACTAGCGCCGTTACAACTATTTTTAGCTAAACTCGTTATATTCCAATCTATTGTTTGTCTTTTCTACCACAGTTGTCCAGTGGGGTCAACTTATAGGTTTATCAAGTCGTAACGGCGCCAGATTGCCTTTTTGCAGCAAGGCCATCCTTACACTTACACATACGCAAGCCACCCCTCATACCTCTTCTCTTTTCCCTTCACGGTATTGAAAAATATTTCCTGAATCGTTTTGGTCACAGGCCCGGGTTTGCCCTGGCCGATGGTTCGCCTGTCCGCTTCGCGGATGGGCGTGAGTTCCGCTGCGGTGCCGGTGAAGAACGCCTCGTCTGCGATGTAAAGCTCATCGCGGGTAAAACGTTCCTCTTTCATTTCAAGACCTTTGTCCCGAGCAATCGTCATCACGGAATCCCGTGTAATGCCTTTCAGGTTTGAGGTCAGCGGCGTGGTTTTGAGGAGATTGTTTTTTACGATGAAGATATTTTCTCCACTCCCCTCGGACACATAGCCTTCGGTGTCCAGCAAAAGCGCCTCGTCATAACCGTCTGCAATGGCCTCTCGTTTGGCGAGGATTGAATTGACATAGTGTCCGGTTACCTTTGCCTTGGTCATCATGCTGTTCACATGATGCCGGGCGTAAGTGGAGACTTTTACCCTGATGCCGTTTTTGAGCGCCTCGTCTCCGAGATATGCGCCCCACGGCCATGCGGCTATGGCAACGCGCACGGGATTGTTTTTCGGAAGCACTCCCATAGAGCCGTCTCCGAGAAAAACGATGGGACGGATGTAGCCTTCTTTCATGTCATTCTTTTTCAGAGTTTCAAGAGTGGCCTTGTTTATCGCATCCCGTGTGAAGGGGATGTCAATGAGCATGATATGCGCGGATTCAAAGAGCCGGTCAGTATGCTCCCTGAGCCTGAATATCGCAGATCTGCCGTCATCGGATATGCACATTGGCGTCGTCCCAATCTAAAAATTTTCCGTCCATCCAGATTTTTTTTGTCTTTTCCACGATATGCTCCTTAAATTTTGATTTTGTTTGTGCAGTTATAGCTTTACCAATCAAGATTATCTGAAATCAACAATTCATTTTTTTCCAAATGATGGGTCGTCTTCATCGGCACGGTTTTGTATTTCAAATCATATTTTCCTGCCCAATGTCTTACTTCTTCCGTATCATCATATGTCATCAGGAAATGCCCTTTTATTCTTTGTATCATTTCAAAAAGCCTTTCGTGATCAATCTCAAAATGAGTGTATAATCTTTTGCCTGCAACCGTATACGGCGGATCAATAAAAAATACCGCTGTTGCATCATCCTTAAAGCGATTGATAATGTTAAACGCATCACCGTGAATAAAATCAATTTTGTGCTTGATGCGATTTATGCTTAAAATTCTATCCCGTAATGTTTTCGGATACCACCGGGACGCAATTCCTTTGCCATTCTCTCCCTTTTTGATAAGCCCGGAACCTTTTGCAATGATGCCGCCGTGGAAGATTCTGTTTTTCAGAATGGTTACAAAGGCTGTGTCGGCTTTTGAGGCGGCGCATTTTACAAGTTCTTTTTTGACATTATCAAGCGACAATTCAAAAGTATAGATTTTTTCTGCAAGCCACTCATTTTTGTCGTTCAGTATGGTTTCCCATACGGCAGCCACTTCGTCGTCCCGTTCCACCATGATTATCTTTTTTGCCAGACATTCAAATGCT
>JACQEJ010000113.1 GCA_016200645.1 Deltaproteobacteria bacterium
CAGAGCGGACATAATCTTATTATCACGCCTTCAGAATGCAATCAATGCGGTTTTGTGTTCAAGAAAAGGGAGAGATTGAAAAAACCGGGCAGATGCCCTGTCTGCTCCTGCGAGTCTATAAGCGCGCCGCTTTTTTCGATAATGACATAAGCGGGAAGGCGGGGTTGCCAAGACTGCGAAATGGTGCTATAAATTTCCATATCCAACACTATTTAGCCTATGAGAGGAGGCGTTTGATATGGAAATGGAGCTGATATATAAATGCCTTGTATGCGGCTATATTCATACTTGTCACGGCCAATGCGGCGACCCGCCTGAAAAATGTCCGGATTGCGGGGCATCCAAAGAAAACTTTGTAGAGGTTGAAGAGGATTGAAGTTGAATATGGAGCAAGCCCGACCCATTCTTCGGATGGGTGCCCCGGTCGGCGTCAAGACAGCGGCAACACGGTTGCCTCGTTCCAAAGGCATAAAACACTGGGACTGTGAATTAAGACATGCCTTCCTTTCCATTCCTGAAAAAGAAATCAAAATCATTTTTAAAGAAATCTATCATGCCTCTAAAAAAAGAGATTTTACTTATGAACGGGAAGGCAGATACGATGTAATAAACCTCCTTCCGCTACCCCTCGTTGCAAGCCCTGAACAGATACAATACCTCCACAAGACCTGCCTTCTTATAAAAAGCGCCCTTTCCAAACTCATAGACCTCTACCTTGAGCATCCGGAGGTAAGGGAGATTTTGCCTCTTACTGAAGAAGAGGAGGCATGGATAAAAGACACATGGACAAGACAGCACAAAAAGACACGCGGCATATGGTCAAGGCTTGATTTTCATTTTGATATCTACCACCCAAACTGGAAAGATACCATCACATTTTTTGAAGACAATGCGGTTGCGGTCGGCGGTAATCATTATGTGCCGACAGCAGAGGAGTTGATTACAAAGATTGTCCTGCCAAGACTAAAAAGGGCAAATAAAAATATTATCCTTGAAAGAAATGAGGATATACGCACCCTCCTGTGCCATGAAATTCTGCATCAGGCAGAGGTAATTGGAAGAAAACGGCTCAATATCGCATTTGCAGAGGATAAGACCCTGATATCAGGCATTACAGAGTTCCCATCCCTCGCAGAGTTTTACAATAAACCCCCACACCAAAATCTTTGGTGTGGGGGTAAAAAATTTGGCAAGAGGTGCGAGATGAAGACATACATGGTTGACCCGCGGGAGCTCTATCTCAAAGGTGATGAAATATACTACAAAAACCATGAGATTGACATAATATATCGTGATTTTGAGCTTGTTGAGTTATTCAAGATGGGCAAGGGCGAGCATGTAAATGCCATGAAAACAGCATTTAAAAGAAATCAGGTTATATCCTCTGTTGCCGGCGAGATTGACCACAAAAGCTGCTGGGAGGTCTTGCGGGATAAAAGATTCGCTAAGATTTTTAAAACCCTCAGAGATGCGGATATATTAAAACATATTCCGTGGACGAAGATTATAAGGGATATACGAACAGACAGCCCAGACGGTAAAAACGTTGAGCTTTTAAATTACATAAGAAGAAATAAGAACAGCCTTATACTCAAACCAAATCGCGGCTACGGCGGATATGGCATAGTTATTGGAAAAGACGCGAGTCAATCCCACTGGGATGAGATGATTGACAGGGGTTGTGTAGAATATGGAAAATGGATAGCGCAGGAGTATAGGAAAGTGTCTACAAAAACTTTTCCAGCCCTTGATGAAAGCGGCGATATTGTATTTGAAGAATTTTACACAGTATACGGCTTGGCAGGCACGCCAGAAGGCATCGGCATCCTCGGCAGGGCTTCGCAGAAAAAGATTGTGAATGTGGCGCAGAAGGGCGGGATAGTGGCGGTCTTGAGGGAGGGTTAGACAATCACACCAATATCCTCGCAAATATCCCTCTGATTATGATAAAATATGCAGGTTTTTCAAGGAGGGAATTTGGCCACTATTATCACTGTCTCAAAAAAGTGCATAGAGCGGCTTTTATCCGGCCATCTCTGGGTTTTTAATAACGAGCTAAAGACAATTGCCGGCTCTTATGCAAACGGCGACATTGTA
>JACQEJ010000122.1 GCA_016200645.1 Deltaproteobacteria bacterium
AAAGATATTTGATCCATTCTTCACAACAAAACCGAGCGGCACAGGCCTCGGTCTTTCCATTGTGCACAGGATTATAAAGGAACATAACGGGGAGATTGAAGTAAAGAGTGAAATTGGAAGAGGAACAACATTTGATGTGATACTGCCGGTAACGGATACAGTTCGGAGTTAGGAGTTCGGAGTTAGTAGAATTTGTTTTTATCTTTTGCTCCGAACTACGAACTACCAACTCCGAACTGTTTTTATGGCACAGGTGTTGCATATGAAAATGAAGATAATGGAACCTGTCCTTTTAATTGTAGAAGACGATGATGTCATAAGGAAGACCCTTTCCGAGGTGTTTTTAAAGAAGGGATTCAAGGTTTTATCCGCTGACAAAGGCAAAGACGCCATTGAATTTGTCAAGGCCCATAAGGTGGATATAACGCTCCTGGATTTGAAGCTGCCTGATATGAACGGGCTTGCTGTGCTTAAGGATATGCATGAGGTTGATGACAGCATCATGGCAATAGTGGTAACTGCCTACCCGGAAGTAAAAACCGCCATCTCCGCAATCAAGGCCGGCGCATATGACTATATAAACAAGCCCTTTGAGCTTGAAGAGCTCAAGCTTCTTGTGGATAAGGCGCTTGAGACAAAAAGGCTTAAATCAGAGGTGGAGATACTCCGCTACCAAAAAGGGGATGGGTGTGTTTTTCTCCAGACAGTGGGCATCAGTCCTGAGTTTAAAGCCGTAACAGAGCTTGTTAAAACCGTTGCCAAAACCCCAAAGACCTCTGTGCTCATACAGGGCGAAACAGGGACAGGCAAGGAGCTTATTGCCAATGCCATCCACTGTTTAAGCGATAGAAAGGACAGGCCTTTTATAAAGCTAAACTGCAGCGCCATACCTGATAATCTTCTGGAAGCCGAGATGTTCGGTTATGAAAAAGGCGCATTCACTGACGCCAAGCAGGGTAAAAAAGGGCTCTTTGAGCTTGCTGACGGAGGAACTATCTTTCTTGATGAGATAGGAGATATGGATATAAGGCTTCAGCCGAAGCTCCTCCAAGTGCTGGAAAATCAGACCTTCCGCAGGGTCGGCGGTATCCGTGATATAAAAGTTGATGTAAGGGTTGTGGCAGCTACAAATAAACTTCTTCCGGCAATGGTCAAGCAAGAAAGGTTCAGGGACGACCTCTATTACAGGCTTAAGGTCATGGTTGTCCATATACCTCCTCTCAGGGAGAGAAAAAATGACATAATGCCGCTTGTGGAATATTTTATACAATTCAACAACAAGAATTTTGGAAAGGGCATTAAGAGGGCATCCCCGGAGTGCCGGGATATGCTTTTAAAATATTCATGGCCGGGAAATGTGAGAGAGCTTAAAAATATCATAGAAAGGGCTGCGATACTTGCCCATTCCGATGAAATACTGCCGGAACACCTGCCTTTAGAGCTTGTTGAGGAGATTGCAGCCTTTGTGCCGGCTATGAATAAAACCAATCCTGCCGCTGCAACACTTGATGAAATAGAAAAGGCCCATATAATGAACGTCATTAACAGCGTAAAAGGCAACATATCTCAAGCCTCAAGGATACTCGGCATCGCCCGCCAGCACCTCAGGAAGAAACTTAAAAGATACTCTTCTTAGAAGAAAGAATAGAAAGACAATAAAACCACCTGTCCACCCCCATTCCATGATACCAATAGTTCCACCCTGCTGATACCAATAGTATCGGCTGTTCTCCCAACCTTTTTATCTATCCTAACAACCCATTGAAAATCAAGACGAATTTTTTTGGCATATCTATTGCAAATCTCTATAAGAATAATGAATAAAAAATTTTGAAAGGAGGTATTTTTAGGTGAAACAGGCAACCATAGCAACAGCAGCTGTGCTTTCGTTCTGGCTTCTTATCGGTTACGCAGGCGCAACTCATGCTGCCTACAAGGAGGGGGCAGTCTCAAGCGGCGGGGCCATAAAAGGCAAGGTTACATTCAAAGGCGCTTTGCCTGACGATGCCGTGGAAAAGATTACCATTACCAAAAATGTTGATGTCTGCGACGACAAACACACAGGCACAAGAGAGGTTGTATGGGTGGATGTAAAGGGCGGCGCTTTGCGCGGGGCATTTGTATTTATTGACGGCATCACAGAGGGCAAGGCATGGTCAGGTCCTGAAGGCGGCAAGTATATGATAGAACAAAAAGGCTGCCGTTTCAGACCGTGGGCGCAGGTGATAAGACCGGGCAATATTACCATACGAAACAGCGACAACGGCGTTCTCCACAATATAAATACGAGGGAGATGATCGGCGTTGAAAGCGGGAGCACGGTTAAAAAAGTCATATTCAATTTCGGCCAGCCTGATCCGGGTGATATTGAAAAGGAACTAAAGCCAAGAAGGTCGTCTTTTATTTCAATTAACTGCGAGGCCCACAATTTTATGTTCGGTTTTATGATGGCGCCGGAACATCCTTATGCAGAGGTGGTAGGCGAGGATGGTTCATTTGCCATAAAGGATGTGCCTCCGGGGACATATACGGTCAAGGCATGGCATCCGAGATTTGGGCTAAAAGAAGGCAAAGTGACTGTGGCTGCCAAAGGGGCGGCAGATGTGAATTTTGAGTTTTCAAAATAAAAATTATAAGTCCTATAAGACTTATATGACTTATAAAACTTAACAAAGGAGGTGAGAAAGGCGCCGAACCCAAAGGCCGTTGAATTGGGCAAGGCCCTGTTTTTTGACGCACGACTTTCAGGCGATGCTTCTATAAGCTGCGCCACATGCCACAACTCAGAAAATGGATTCACAACCACGATGCCTCTTTCTGAAGCGTATCCCGGCAGCAAACATTGGCGTAATGCGCCGACGCTCTTGAACATAGTCTATAAAGGGAAAACCTACGGCTGGGACGGAATGCTGGATGACCTTGATGACATGCTCAGGGATATGATTACAGACTCCATGAATATGAACATGGATATGCAGCTTATGCAGGAGCGGTTTAAGCAGGACCCAAAGTTCGTTGCCCTTGCAAAGGAGGGATATGGGGATAAGGCGATGGGGACATCCCAGAAGGGAGAGATAACCCATTATATGATAAGGAATGCGCTTATCCAGTTCCTTGAAACGCTTGTCTCAAAGAATGTTCCGTTTGATAAGGGGAATCTTTCAGAAAAGGCAAAAGAGGGGATGGCGCTTTTCAAGGGAAAGGCAGGCTGCATACAGTGTCATAACGGCCCGTATTTTTCAGACAACAAGCCGCACAACACCGGTATTCCTGAAAACCCGGAGGTCTTTAAAGACCCGCAGAGGCATTTTACCTATGTTGCATACATGATGTTTATGGGTGTTGACAACAGGATGAACTGGAGAAGGGATGTGGGCTATTACACTATATCCAAAGACAAAAAGGATGTCGGCAAATTTATTACGCCGACCCTCAGGGAATTAAAATCTACAGCGCCGTATATGCACAACGG
>JACQEJ010000123.1 GCA_016200645.1 Deltaproteobacteria bacterium
CGCGCGTTGAGCGGGCGGATGAATTTCCGCGGCGGCGAAACGACCCAAATCAATTGCCGCGCGCCCCGCGCCCATCAACACCATTCCAACGAGAAAAAATAAAAACGAATGCGCGGCAACTGCAATCGCGGCAATGCCGGAACCAACCACGCTGACGATCAAACCCAAAACAATTCCACCGCGTCGTCCAATGCGATCCATCGCGCGACCCCAGACGTACGCGGACAACGCGGAACCGATTTGATAAATAAACGACGGCACGCCTGCGCTCGCAGGCGTGCCACTTAATTGCGCGCCGACAATCGTATTGATCGTGTTCGCGGCGATAAATCCGGCAGAGCCGAGTGAATGAGTGAGAAAAAGAATCGCGGTGATTTTGCGCGCAACGGAGGAATAGTTCATTAGAATTTATCTGAAATAAGAAAAGGCGTCCACGAAAAACACGAAAGCCCACGAAAACCCTAAAAGCGTCTAACAAAATGAATTGAGCCGAGAATGTCATTCTGAGCGCAGCGAAGAATCTTGTAGTTTCAACAGGAATCTTGATCGCCAGTGAAACAACAAGACCCTTCGCTCTCGCTCAGGGTGACAATGTGATTCATTTTGTTAGAGATTCTAAATTATTATTCGTGTTTATTCGTGTGTTTCGTGGAAAAAATTCTTTTTTGTTTTCATTCGCGGTGAAAGAGATGACCGCATTATGAATCAAAACGCGCAGAAGGTCAATTGCGAATAGACAAACGCAATCAAATTATGCTAGAATCCTCGCGGCTCACAAATCATTTTGCCACAGAACCACACAGAATTTCACAGAAATTTTCGGTGTGTTTCTGTGTGATTCTGTGGCTAACAAAATATTCCGCTATTAATTGTGGTGTTCGCAATTCGCTTTTTGCAATTCGCAATTCTGTCTTGGAGGTTCTCATGGCAAACGCAGAACAACTTGCTCTTCTAAAACGCAGTGTCGAAGAATGGAATGAATGGAGGAGAAAAAATCCGAAAACTGAAATAGATTTGAGCGGCGCGATATTCCGCGAAGCGAACTTCGGTAGGATTATCACCCTCAACGAGGTCTTCAACGGACCAAACCTGCGCTCCGCGAACCTCAAAAGCGCAAATCTCTTTGGCGCAAACCTTGTACGCGCGAACCTCAGCAAGGCGAACCTCAAAAACGCTGACCTCATCGGCGCGCAAGTCCACGACGCGGACCTCGAGGGAGCAGAAATTAATAATGCTACAGTTGGATTCACTACATTCGGAGACGTTGATCTAAGCGTCGTCAAGGGTCTTGAGAGTGTGATGCACCAATATCCTTCAAGCATCGGCATTGACACAATTTATAAGTCCAAAGGGAATATTCCAGAAATATTCTTGCGCGGCTGTGGCGTGCCAGATACTTTCATCACGTTTGCGCGGTCGTTGGTTGGCACGGCGATTGAATATTACAGTTGCTTTATCAGTTACTCCAGTAAAGACGATGATTTTGCAAAACGGTTGCATGCAGATTTGCAGAGCAGAGGCGTGCGTTGTTGGTTCGCGCCAGAGGGTTTGAAGATTGGGGAAAAATTTAGACCGCGCATTGACGAAGCAATTCGGCTGCACGACAAATTGCTGCTCGTGCTTTCTGAAAGTTCGATCAACAGCGCGTGGGTGGAAACCGAAGTCGAAACCGCGTTTGAACGCGAGCAAAAACAAAACAAGACGGTGTTATTTCCCGTGCGCTTGGATGATGCGGTGATGCAAACGGATCAAGCGTGGGCGGCAAACATTCGGCGCACGCGGCACATCGGGGACATGACCAATTGGAAAAATCACGACGATTATCAAAAAGTGTTCGACCGTTTACTGCGGGATTTGAAAGCCGCGAGTGGTTGACCCGTCATTGCGAGCGTAGCGAAGCAATCCCCTAATTTGTTTTGGGGATTGCTTCGTCGGCAAAGAACGCCTCCTCGCAATGACGATGACACTCTTCGCCATTTTCGATCTGCCATCTGCTCTCTGCGATCTGCTATCCGCTATCAAGCGCCGCGCGCAACGCGATATACCCCGCGCGCAATTC
>JACQEJ010000124.1 GCA_016200645.1 Deltaproteobacteria bacterium
CCCAAGATCACCTAAAACGCGCGACAGGGAACTCATGGCCATGTTGTTTCCACAGCTATTATTGATGCAGTAACAGCCGCCTAATTCGCTGGGGGGTGCCTCAGTAAGGGTCGCTTTACCATTAGGCGCAGACCATTTATAGCTTTTACAATTATTCCAAAGACCGGGGGCGCACGACATTACGCCGTTTGAACAAACGCCAGACACCGATACGGGGACTGAATATGAATAATCAATCTTGGAATCAAAATTGGTGTCTTGCTCAATGAGCACTTTTGATAGATCACCCGTGGTGGACGGATGAATAAACACATTTAAAAAATACGGCGAAGCGGGACAAGTCAACTGACCTGATCCGTGCGTCTTCCCATCCAGCGTAGAAAGCTTTGTTTGATCAGATGTCAGCGGCTCTAGCGCGTTCTGGTTAATCGTGTTGGCTGATCCAAAACGATCTTTTATCATCGGCAAAAGAGCATTAACGGCTTGATCGGGATTGCCTTGTGCGTAAACATCAATCACTCCCGATAGACAAGCAATCCCCATGCAAATCACCCTAAGACCGATATTTTTTAACCATCTTTTGAACGGCGGCTTCATACGATAAACCATCCTTTACCATTGCTTCTATTTCAGCGACCTCACGACTGTCCGATGTGTACAAGTAATACGAAAACGGATCAACAACTAGCCTGCCTACACCAACGCCAAAAGGAGTGTCCATGAAAATCTCAGAGTATTTTGGCCGATTGCTCTTTACGCTCTTGAGTAACTTCATCGTAAACTCATCGTAGTCAATGAGCTTGGACTCCTTCGCCTTCTCAAAATCATCTGATTGCATATAAAACTTAAATGCAGAATTCGCCATGATCACGTCGCCGACATCGCCAAAAGATTTTAAATCAAGGATCGATTGCGTCACGGCCGTAAAACTCCCGCCATACTTGCGCGCCCGACGATAGCCTTCTTCAATCACATCTTTAAGCATGACCCCGTTTCTAAGAAACTGCCATGCTTCATCAAAGACAATGAGGCGTTTGCTTCCCCGATCGGAAAGATACAAGTCCTTGGTGACGGCGTTAATTACTTGCAGGGTCACAACCCGAAAAAGCTCTTTGCAGGGCTTGAGATTCTCAAGCTCCAAGACCACAAACCGATCCTTGGAAATATCCAAATTGGAGGGCTTATTAAACCATCTTCCAAATTGACCGTGCGATGTGAACCCTTGCAGATTAAAGGCTAATCCGAGCGCAAGTTCCTTAAAATGGGTGACGCCGTCTTGGAAGTTATCGGACGGCGCATATTTCGGGAATGTCTGTAAATACTCATACACCGTATCCACGTTGGAATCAGTTCCTTCCATTGAAAAAGCCCACAAAACAGCCGATTTTATCAGCGTCATAGCCGTTTCCGCCGTGTCTTTTGGAACCCAATCAGTAGCCGAATACGCCATCTGCAAAATGATTGCTGACAGCACGGAAAGCTCTTGGCTAATCTCCTTGATGTGTGTAAACGGATTGAGCGAGATATTTGAGTGCTCATTAAAATCAAGGAAACATCCTTTCAACATCGTCGCCATCTTTTTGTAGGAAAAACCCACATCAATTATCCGAATAATGCTATCGGCGGCATAATAGTTGTAGGTGAGATTATTGATCAAAAACGACTTTCCCCCGCCACTACTTGCACAAACACAAACATTATGGTTGTTTGCGTGGCGATCAAAAATATCTATTGGGCAAAGCTGGCCCTTGCGACCGATAAAAAATAAGATTGGTTTTCCGCCCCCAGCAAAATCAGCCTGAACAGGCAAAAAAGAGGTAATGGTATCGACGGGGGCAATAAAATCTCGATCAATATAATCTATGTTATCGTCAATATCGTACAGACCAAACGGAAGCGACGAGAGAAAAATAATTGGCAAAATACCCCGATCCTCTTGCATCACAAAGCCATTAGATTCCCAAATTCGTTTGACACGCGTAATAGACTCAATGGCCGCCTTCTCATCTCCCCATACCCATATAGTTGGTATGATCCTTAAAAATTTTGTGCCTTTCTCCAGCTCGTCCACAGCCCATAAATACTCTCCCTTCTTTCGCTCTAACGACGGGGCAAAACTGCCCACACCTTGCTGTTGTAAAATAAAATTGCACTTTGTGTGAAGCGTGTTTTTTAAATCCCGAAAGACGACATTTAAGCTGTATAAAAATGGGGTTGTTATCTGATCCATGTCGGAAGACATGCCCCAGATACCCCCTATAAGCTGGTTAGTCTTTAGCAGACTAACATCGTTTGGAAAAACCTTAGGCGTTACACATCTGAAATGTTTCCCCCCAATCTGAATATCGGCATGATGAATGTTAATTTCAGATTCAGAAAGAATCATCTGCCTGCGTAACTCAACGCCGGGATTATACTGTCCAGAGACAAGCCCATCATTAAAAATAGACCGCATCCAAGACAGAAGACCGGACGGCTCTAATAATCTCGGAAAGAGCATACAGCCTTTTAAAATCTCTTCGGTATGGGTCTGCACCTCTTTTAGGTTGATTCCGGTCGTCCCATCCTGAAGAAATGGAACTTTAACAGCTACAAACAACCGAAAATTGCGGACAGGGATGTTTTGGAGCGAATCTAATCCCGTTGTGCCAGCCTTCAAGAATCGGATAAATGCTTCGGTGGATTGCTCAATAATGGGATCTGTCTTTCCCCTTGTTCCGGCATAGCTGTCCGTTAGGTGATCAATATTGGGGTCCGCATACAAAATGAACTGAATCACGCTCCTATCCGGGAGACCGATCCTAAATAGTCCCTCGAATGTTAAGGCAATATTATTCGATGCAAAACTGAGCGGACTGCATTCCCAAATAAAGCCTGTCGTCTGATCTGTATTGCAATATCTGCCCGTATCACGATCAAATGCGATCCAAGGGAGATATTTTGAGAATTGATTTCTATAGGTCAGCGCATTCAATTCCTTCTTTGTAAAATCTTTTGGCTCGGCATCGAGGACAGAACCTACTCCGAAAAAACCCATTTGGGATCCTCTGTGAAGATGTAAACATATCGCTCCATATATAGCTGGTTCTCTTGGCTACGATATGGCAAAAATAAAACCCGCAAGACTTTTGTAGGCATAACCAATGGGATTATGGGCTCGTCTGAATCGTTCTGCTGATTTTGCATGAGCGCCACGCGATAGGCTGGCCCATAATTGCCCGCTACTTTTTGCGGGACAATAACTTTATCAATATCGCCCTGATTTTTATCTGGAATCCCTTTTATTAAGGGATCATTTTGTTTCGTGTCCGTGCCGGGCTTGCCAACGGACTCCTCATAAGCCGCCTTCACCGGAACACATTTTCCAAGGTCTGTCGGAGGACACGAAAACTTGCTTTGATACGGATTGAGCACCGAACAGCCTGAAAAGACTAAAATCATGCCAAATAAAAATGAAATTATGTTTTTTTGCATGTCTGCCCCCCCCCCACACAATAATCTTTGATGATGAGTTCTACACCTTCGCTGATCACAAGCGTTACCCCCTTTGTTGCGCCAACCTCAATGATTGGCATTGTTTGTCTGGCAAGCTCCAAATAAAATTTCTGGAGTTCGTCAGAGCTTTTAGAAATCCCCCCTCCTACCGCCGCTTTCGCAAAATCTTTAGAAGACGCAATGCTTTGAGTTACCCCAAGCGGACTCACAGCATTCGTAGTGCTGACCGCCTTTAGCGCATCCCCCGCGCCGCCAAAAAAGCCCGCAAGAAAAGATCGAGAGAGCATTGCTCCCATCTTCGCAACAACGGTTCCCCGAAGCCCGATCTTGCCGTCACTATCTACAACAAACCCCTTAATCGCTTGGTCAATGACAGATTGCCCAGAATTTGCAATGCAAGAAAGGGAAATTAGCCTTAAATTAACCCGTTCGTCATCAAGAGACCCAAATCCGTGAGCAATAACAAAACAGCCCTTTAGATTCGATTTAATCTCATTCGGAAGCACCGCAATATCCTTTACTCTCATTAAAACCGGCTGTGGATCATTGCGGGCTGATTCAACTGTTTTGGCATCCAACCCAGAAAGCATATTGGCTTCCATGAAAGAGGGGGGAAGATAAACCGTCTGATCCTTTTTCTTTTCTGCATCGTCCTTTGTTTCCGACTTTCCATTTATCATTCTGCCGGGATTACTAACCATCTCAATCGTGCCAACAAAAGATGGCCCTTCTGATCCAGATGGTCCAGAAGGGCGCGGCTGTGAAACTTGGGGAGGCGGAGGAGGCGGCGCCGAAGGGAAAGAAGCGCGCGGCGGCGGGGCTAACAATCTTTCTAGCCCCTGAGGCGCTTTATTCAACTCATCGAATTTTCCTTGCAACTCTTTGAGTTCCTGCACCTGCTTTCTTAAAGCAATCATCTCTTCCTCACGTTTGCTTTGCTCCAGCTTCATATCTGCAAAAGAAGACTTTTCAAGAAGATTTGGGTTGAGTCCAAGGCTTTTGTCCTTTTCGGGCATTGTCGCCTCTTGAACAGGCGTTTTGTTGAGATAACCCACCGTCCCAAATAAAATAGTGAGAACGGCAATCCCGGCGATGACCAAACCCCGCTTCTCATTGGGGCGACGCTGGTTCCAATAATCCTTTACGAAAGCAACTAATTTATTCAATGTGCGCCGCCGATTTTTCAACTACGAGCACCCGCAATTTTTGCCCGGATTCTAACTGAAGTTTATCCATTGAGATGGCCACAGGTTTTAAGGCAATCTCCTTAATGATGAAATCCTTTTCTTGGAGGGTAACCGTTGTAACACCCCCTCTGGGTTCTGCAAGATATTCCTTAACAATCAGCCCTTCACCTTCAATCGTTATCGTACGCAAAAGAGTCAAGCGAATCTCTTGAAAAATATCAATGGGTTGGTTCATGTCGTGAACAATAAAAGAACTTGGGAATTGGTCTTGGTAAATCTCTTTCAGAATTCGAGTGACCTTATCCTCAAAAGCCAGCCCCTTTAGATAGCTCACGCTCTTTTTAATCTGATTGGCTTTTGATGCAGAGAGCCGGACTGTTTGTGCGCGAAGGTCGGATGGCATTGCGATCAGTGTATACGTCGCCTCGTCGCAAACAACGTACAGCTCAACAGGTTTAAGCGGAACATCGTTCTCGCCTTCTTTCTTGACTAGAAACTTTAGAAAGGCGTCTTTTCCAGACACCTTGACCGTTATGCCCTTTTCCGGAGAAAAAATCACATCCTGAATCGGTACAGGGCAAACAATCCGATTGATATCAATCCCGCTCATTTGTACCGACGCGATCTCTTCTGGCAAAATCATTTGTTCAGATGTGGCATATTCGGCGGACACAGTGCCCACACAAGACAAAACCAACAATCCCACAACAAAAATAAATTTTCTGTTCACGCTTATGCCTCCTTCGCGCCTTCTGTTAGTCGCACAACCCGAAATCGCCCATTTACAATTTGATACCAGAGTTGATAGGTCTTTGGACCATCCTCTATTTTTAGATCATTCGAAAACTGCCGCCGCAAACCCTTGATCGTAACAACAGATTGTTTAGGATTGATTGCAAGATGCTGTATGTAAAATGCGCTTGAGTTCTGTGCGGTCTCCACTTGGTCAGCGAGTAAATAAAACTGCCGCCGCGCCTCTGGGAACCCATCGGAGATATACATTGTCAGCACAGCGCTAAACTGCTCTCTGGCATTCGCGGGAATATAATTAAATGTTAAACCCATGACTTGCCGTGCCATCTCTGAAATGTACTCTTCCGAGGCATCGCTCTCCCCTACCTCAATTTTTTCACGAGCAACGGCTGGCAATAAAATAGTCCGTTGTGAATTAAATGCCTTCTGAATCATCACAGCATTAAAAATGGTAGCGGCACCAATCACGACAACCGCAAACTTTAATAATTTATTTTCTCTCACAACATTCGCCATTTTATTGAGGTACATATCTAAGTGCATACCGATACCCTACTCTTGGAAAGTTTTCTCAAAAAAAATAGGATAGCCCTTCAGTGTCACTACACCAGAGAAATAGAAACAATGTTTTAGAAATCCTCTCGGATATTTTCTTTTCAGTCTTCCATACCCATACGGGCCAGCAAATAAGAGGAGCCAAAACCAACCCCCTATCATCATCGCTAATGTCGAAAATAGGGCTATGATCCCCATATCATCTGTCTCAAACCAGAGCACTTGGTAGGGCGATGATAAATATTTTGGAAACCGTTTCAACATGATTAGGTCTACATTTCTGGTCTCATGCCTACTTCATGAGACCAGCAACAGCGCGACTTAGAACAGAAACCCAAGGGATGTGACAAGGGCATCCGCCTTCATTAAGACAGCCCCACCGATGACCGCTGGTATGGCAACCCCGATTTTTCCTGTAACGGCAGACCAAGCCCCAAGCGCCATAGCGGATACACCGCCCACAAACCCAATAGGCCCTTTCAGAATCTTATTGACGCCGATGTCAAATACGTCATACGCAAAGCTCCCAGCCACAGGGGCCGTTACAGCAAACGCCTCAAATGGAATCGCTGCAATAAAAATCACCCCTAATAAAACTGCTACTTCAGACCGATAACTCTTCTTCATCGTCTTTTCTCCTTTTTAGTTTGTTACTGTTTCCCCAAGCAGATTCCGGATCCTTGGAATATCCGCACCAGCAATTGATTGACCATTGATCCAAAGGGCTGGTGTCCCCTGAACCCCTAGCTGGGCGGCAACTTTGTAATGATCGGCAAGCCTAATCTTAATACTCGGATCACTACAGATGGCGTAATCTGCGCCATCTATCTTCCCCGCTAACACCTCGTTGTACGCTACGTCAGCATTGTTTGAGCATAAAATATATTGAGCCTTTCTCTCGGCATCGGGATGAAGCTGTGCAATCGGATAAAGGAAAATATAATGCGTAATGTCTTCACGGTTTTTAAAAAATGCCGCCGTTTTACGGCAAAATGGACAATCTGGATCGGCCACCTCTATGACAATGTTCTTCCCATTCCCAATTTTAATGGCCTTCTCAAGCGGAATCTTATTGATAACTTCTTGTCGCACTTCATCCATGCGTTTAGCAGTCAAACTGGCCCCGCTGGTTGTAAGCACTTCACCTAAAATAATGCGGTTGCTCTCTGGATGGTAATAAATGATCCGACCATTCGATAAAACCTCATAAAGACCGCTGATGTCTGTTTTTCTGACGCTCTCTATCTTCAAATCGGACATCTCCTTTGATAAAAGCGATCTAATCTCAGGATATGTCTCTTCGGCATAGCTATTAAACGCCGCCATAAAAAGTAGCATAGCGACAGAAACAATACGGAATTTACTCTTGCGCCTGAGCAACTTTAGAATCTGTCCAGCTTGCATAGATTTCTACCCTCCTGTCTTGATCTGTCTTTCCATGAGCGTTACTCAAAGAGCAACAACTCCCCTTTTCGACGACAGCTTCAACCCCATAATCCTTAAAAAAACTCGCTACACTCCCCGCCCGGCGCATAGACAGCGCGGTGTTATACCCCGGCTTCCCGTATTGATCTGCATACCCTATAATCCTTACTTCCAGATTATTCGGGTGGTGATTTATTTCATGCAATATAGATCATTTCGTTAATTAGGTTAACTTTTTCCCGTTTTTTGTTTATAATGAATTCATGGGAAATAGTTATCGTGTTTCACGGGAAGCTCTCGAAGCATTCCGCCTTCGGGCAGTTGCATTGCGGGCGAAGG
>JACQEJ010000121.1 GCA_016200645.1 Deltaproteobacteria bacterium
GCCTTCGTCTATTTCTTTGAGGAGTTCCGCAAAGTTTTTGCCTTCTCTGTTTTTGCGGATGCAATGCACTTTTGCCTCTTGACACCTTTTTTCAAATCTGTCCATGTAGGAGTCTGATATTATGCCGAGGCCTTTGGATATTAGGCTTTCGTGGATTTCTCTCTGTTTTTTTAAGATTGCCTCTGATTGGTATCTTTCAGGCAGGCCTGTCTCCATGTCCATGAATCTTGTTTCATGGAGTCTTGCTGCATAGACATGGCAGCCTGCAACGGTTGCGTTGTATGCCCTGCCTATGGCTATGGCGGCTTCCATGCCGGCGTCTGAATATGAGGAGTTGTCAAGCGCGGTAAGGATTTTGTGAAACATAGCGTATCTCCCTTTCTATAAATACAGGCGTGAGGCTATAGGCTATGGGCAATAGGAAGAACAATGAATGCGATATTCCCATAGCCTATTGCCTATCGCCTGCCTTTTTATGATATTCCCCTTTCTTAATCGCATCCCTCAGCCGTTGCATTTCAGCAAGTCTCTTTTTTAAATTTTCATCCGATGGCTTTAACTTTACAGCCTTTTTCTCAGCATCCACTGCCTTTTCAAAATCACCGCTCACGGCGTATGTCTGAGCAACTGCGTCATAGAGCTCAGGGCTGTCCCTTTTCACCTTCAAAACATCTTCAAGAAGGGCCTTTGCTTCATCTGCCCTCCTCATGCCGAGATACAGCGCAGCGAGTTCAAATTTCTTCTGCCAGTCAGCGCTCCCCTGCTTTATCTCCTGTTCGAGCACGGAAATCCTTTTTTTAAACTCTACCCTCTGCTTCGCCCTTGCTATCATATCCTCGAGATGGGCTGCCTGAGGACTCATCTTCACTGCCTTTTCCCATGTTGCAATAGCCTTCTCCATATCGTCCATCCTGTAATACGCCATGCCAAGGGACTCGTATGTCTTGTAAAAATCAGGATGGCGCTTTACAACATCATCAAGGGTTCTGGCTGCATCAGATACCCGTCCTCTCTGAATATATGCAACTCCGAGCCGGTATGCCTCCTGCCATTTCAGCCTGCCTGCCTTCTGTAATGACTCAAGCCTTTCAATATCTCTATCCATCTCATCAATATCCTTATAGACAACAACAGGAGGCGGTTCATTTTGCCTTTTATACCAGTAATCGCCGCCGATGGCAGCGCCGATTACTACAACAGCCACAGCAATGCTAATTGCAATCTTTTTCATATCATCTCCTCATTTACCCCGTTAGAAGTCTCCTTCAATAAAGCTCAATCCTCAGGTTGTAGCAAATTGCATGTGGGCAGCGGACTTCTCATGGGGTTTACCGTATCAACCTGCCACGCTTACCCTTCCATAAAAGGAGGAGCGGGCTTGCAACAAAGATAGATGAGTATGTTCCCACCAGCACGCCCAAAAATAGCGCAAGAGAGAAATCGTGGATTACCTCGCCGCCTGCTATCAAGAGCGCCAATAACACAATGAGAACTGTGCTGGAGGTGACAATTGTCCGGCTCAGAACCTCGTTAATACTTCTGTTGATGAGGTCTTCAAGGGCCTCCCTGCCCCTTTTCCTCAAATTTTCCCTAATCCTGTCAAAGACAACCACCGTATCTGTCAAAGAATATCCCGCAAGGGTAAGTAATGCTGTAATGATAAGGAGGTTAATCTCTCTATTGAGCAGATAAAATATGCCCAGCACCGCCAGAACATCATGGAATGTTGCGATTACCGCCGCAATGCCGAATATCAACTCAAATCTCCACGCCACATAAATAAGAATGCCAAGAAGCGATATGCTAACGGCCCACAAAGCGTCTTTTTGCAACTTTTTGCCGACCGTCGGGCCGACAGCGGTTGTTGATTCCACGATGAACTTATTGTCGGCAAATCCCTTTGCAAAAACCTCCGTTAACTTATCAGAGGTTGTCTTTAACACACCCTCTGTATTTTTAAGTCTTATGAGCAGCTGATTGCCTGATGCGAACTCTTGAAGCTCGGCATCTTTGAAGTCCGCCCCGTCCAATACTTTTCTTGCCCTTTCCAGAGCAAACGGCTTTTCAAATTTAAGCTGTATGGCTACGCCGCCGGTAAAGTCAATGCCGAGATTCGCCTTGCCCAGCGGTATAAGGGTCGCTGCGACAATCCCGGTAAGCGCCAGCGCCGCGGAAAAGACAAAGGCGTAATACCGCTTGCCGATGAAATCTATTTTCGTGTTTTTAATAAGTTCCAAGTTACATCCTCCTGGAAGTTAGGGGCTTGGGGCTAGGGGCTTGGGATTATTTTTTACCAGCCCCCAGTCTCAAGTCCCCAGCCCCTGTTTTTATATGCTCAACCTCTCCAGCCTTCTCCCCTGATTGACGATATCAAATACCACCTTTGTCCCAACAAGCGCCGTAAACAGGTTTATCAATATGCCGATGCTTAAGGACACGGCAAAGCCCTTTATCGGGCCGCTGCCGAACTGGAATAGGACAGCCGCAGTAATAAGCGTTGTCACATGCGAATCTATAATCGTCCACCATGCCCTGTCATAGCCTGCGTCAATGGCTGACCTGACCGTCCTCCCTGTTTTCAATTCTTCTTTTATCCTCTCAAAGATCAGCACATTGGAGTCAACGCCCATGCCGATGGTCAAGATGATGCCTGCAATGCCGGGCAGAGTAAGAGTTGCATTAAACCATGCCATGGCGCCGAGGAGCATAATAATATTTAATAGCATCGCAAAATCCGAGATAAGACCTGAGAGCTTATAATAAAAGAGCATAAACCCGAGGACAAGGATGGCGCCTATAATGGCTGCCTTAATCCCTGTCTTGATGGAGTCTTCTCCAAGAGAAGGGCCTACGGTGACATTCTGAATGATATTCACAGGCGCGGGCAATGCGCCGGCCCGAAGCACGATGGCCAGATCTGTTGCGGTCTCATGCGTAAAACTCCCTGAAATCTGCGCCCTGCCGCCGCTTATCTTTTCCCGTATTACAGGGGCTGAATAGACATTTCCGTCAAGGATAATTGCCATCCTTTTATTTACATTCTGGCCCGTAACATCTGCAAAAATCCTTGAACCCTCGCTGTCAAATGTTAATGAAACATACGGCTCATTAAACTGGGAATCTATTGCAACCCTTGCGTCTGTCAAAAGGTCTCCGGTAAGAACAGCCTCTTTTTTTATAAGAAACGGCGTTTGCCTTACAGCGCCGCTCTCTTTATCAACTGTTTTTTCATAGAGAAGTTCGTCGCCTTCAGGAACCTGGCCGTCCAGCGCTTTTTTCAAATCCCCTCCCTCGTCTACCATCTTGAACTCCAGCACCGCGGTCTTTCCGATCAGGGCTATGGCCCTGTCAGGGTCTTTTAAACCGGGAAGCTGGACTACTATCTCATCTTTTCCCTGGGCCTGGATGAGCGGCTCTGCCACGCCGAATTTATCCACCCTGTTTCGTATGGTTTCAATGGCCTGAGAGGTTGACCACTCTTTTATCCTCTTTGTTTCGGCGTCGGTAAGCGCATATCCTATGCTGTTTTCTTTTTCAGGTATCTTCTTAAAGATAGGATAATTATCCCCCACAGCCCTTTCTACCGCCATCTTTGCGTCTGCATTCGGATATGATATGAAAACCTCGCGGCCCTGAGCCTTTATCTCAGAAAATGGCGCCTTCTTTTCCTTGAGCAGCATATCCATCCCTTTTATTAACCTCTGCACATGGTTCTCAAGGCCCTTTTCCGTGTCAACCTGAAGCACAAGGTGCATACCGCCCTGCAGGTCAAGCCCGAGGGCTATCTTCGGGAACCTGTCTTTATACCATGAAGGAAGCGATTTGGAAAATGGCGTTGAAGGCAGAAAAAGCACAACCGCAAGGGCAAAGAAAAAACCGATGAGAATAAGGCGCCATATGATGCTTTTTGACATTTAAGAACCTCCAAAAATACAGACTAAAAGTCTACGAGTCTAAAAGACTACGAGTTTAAAACTTATAGGCTCGTAGGCTAACAACTTGTAGACTTTATTATTTCTTTTTCTTTGCTCCGATATGCTCCTTTTCCACCTTGACCCTGACATTCTCGGCTATCTCCACGGTAGCAGTATCTTCTGCCACACCGGTAATAGTTCCATGAATGCCGCCCGAGGTAACAACAATATCGCCCTTCTCCAGTTTAGAGACCATCTCCCGATGCTCTTTTGCCTTTTTCTGCTGCGGCCTGATAAGGAGAAAATAAAATATTACAAAAAGTATAACCAGCGGGGCAAAACTGAAAAGCTGCCCCATCGGGTTTGCCGCCGGCGCAGCCTCGCCTTCCGCAAATGCAACTGCTGTAAAAAAGTTTACCACAGTGATACCTCCTTTTTAAGGCAGGGACTTGTGACTGGGATTAGTTTTTGCCAGCCCCAAGCCTCTATCCCCTAGCCTCTGTTTTTATAAAACTCTTCCCGAAATTCTTCAAACCCATCCCCTTCTATCGCCTTTCGCATATCCCTTATAAGGTTTATGTAGTAATAGAGATTATGATAGGTGCCGAGCCGCGCTGCAAGGATCTCATTTGCCATAAAAAGGTGCCTTAAGTATGCCCTTGAATAATTTTTGCATGTATAGCAGCCGCAGCCGTTCTCAACAGGATTTGTGTCCTTTGCAAACAAAGCATTCCTTATACCTAATTTTCCATGCTTTGTAAAGAGAGTTCCGTTTCTGGCATTTCTTGTCGGCATAACACAGTCAAACATATCAATCCCTCTTGCCACACATTCCACTAAATCCTCCGGTGTGCCGACACCCATAAGATACCTGGGTCTATCCTCGGGAAGACAGGGGACGGCAGCGCCTACCATCTCATACATGAGGACTTTATCTTCGCCAACGCTCAAACCGCCTATAGCGTAACCGTCAAAGCCTATGCCAGTTATCTCTTCTGCGCTCTGCCTTCTTAAATCTCGAAACATCCCGCCCTGCACAATGCCAAATAAGGCAGGTTTTTTCAGCCCCCAGCCCCCAGCCCCCAGCCCCAATCTTTCCTTGCATCTCCTTGCCCATCTATGTGTTCGTTCCATAGAAGCCGCCGTATAATCGCGTGTGGCAGGATACGGCGTGCATTCGTCAAGGCACATTATGATGTCAGCGCTCAGGGCCTCCTGAATCTCAACAACCTTTTCAGGGCTTAAAAAGTGTTTTGAGCCGTCCAGATGGGACTGAAAATACACCCCCTCTTCTTTTATCCTGCGCAATTCATTGTGGCTGAAAACCTGATACCCGCCGCTGTCTGTGAGTATCGGCATGTCCCAGTGCATGAATTTGTGAAGCCCGCCCATGTTTTTTATCAACTCATGTCCCGGCCTTAAGTAGAGGTGATAGGTGTTGCTCAAGATAATTTCTGCGCCTATCTCTTTCAACTCCTCCGGCGTCATGGCCTTCACGGTCGCTTGCGTGCCGACCGGCATGAATACAGGAGTGTCTACCTGGCCATGAGGGGTTGTGATTTTACCGAGCCTTGCCTTGCTATGCAAATCTTTTTTTATGAGCGTGAAAGCAAATGCCATTTATTGTGCGACAGATAATATCTTAGAAAAAAATAAAAATAAAGGAGAAAAAATAGGCAAGAGGCTATGGGCTATAGGCAATGGACAAATAAATTTTAAATTCTAAGCTGAAAATTTTAAATTTAAAATTTATAATTTGGATATTATACACAGCGACATAAATAGTTGCGCATACAGAGCGTCAGAACAAAGCAGACCAAGGCGCGACGAAGGTGAGGAGTGAGGCGTATTTTTAGCATACGCCGCAACGACGAACCGAGGAGCAACGCAGGTATGCGAAAAGGTTATAGAAAAGGCCTGCGCCCATAGCTCAGCTGGACAGAGCACTTGGCTACGAACCAAGGGGTCGGGAGTTCGAATCTCTCTGGGCGCGCCAGATACTTAAGATGCAAGATGCAAGATACAAAGAAAGTTGCAAGATTCAAGATGCAAGATTCAAGTTAATACTTGCAACTTGCAACTTGCAACCTGAAACCCTTTTCATGCAAGAGGCTCTCAAAGAGGCTCAAAAGGCCGCTGATAAGAAAGAGGTTCCCATAGGGGCGGTAATAGTTATCGGCAATAAGATTATAGCAAGGGGATATAATCTGAAAGAGACCTCTGCAAACCCAACCGCCCATGCAGAGATTATCGCCATAAAAAAGGCATCCAAAAAACTCGGGAAATGGCGCCTTTTAAACTCCACCATATATGTCACGCTGGAGCCGTGCCTCATGTGCATGGGCGCATTGATTCAGGCAAGGGTTACGAGGCTTGTCTTCGGCTGCTATGATCCCAAGGCCGGGGCATGCGGCTCTGTATACGATGTGTCCAATGACAAAAGATTGAATCACCGGATTGAAGTGACACCCGGTGTTATGGCTGCGCAGTGCGAAAGAATTCTTAAAGAATTTTTTAAAAGTTTGCGTAGCATGCAGAATATATGAGCCAGAAGCCAGAAGTCAGAATAAAAAATTCTGGCTCCTGAATTCCGGATTCTGAATTCCATGTTTAAAGGAGATAATAATGACCACTATCGTTGATGTTTGCGCAAGGGAGATCCTTGATTCAAGGGGAAACCCTACGGTTGAGGTGGAGGTTATGCTGGAGGACGGCTCTGTGGGAAGGGCTGCGGTGCCTTCCGGCGCATCCACTGGGGAACACGAGGCCATAGAGCTGAGAGACGGTGATAAAAAAAGGTATCTTGGCAAGGGCGTCTTGAAGGCGGTAGAGAATGTGAATGACAAGATAGGGTCTGAGATCGTTGGTATGGATGCAGCAGACCAGGTTCTTATAGACAAGACAATGATTGAGCTTGACAGCACAGAGAACAAGGGCAAAGTCGGCGCCAATGCAATACTCGGCGTATCTCTGGCAGCGGCAAAGGCTGCTTCCGCCTCATTTTGCATGCCGCTTTACAGGTATATCGGCGGAGCCAATGCAAAAACCTTGCCTGTGCCGATGATGAATATTATAAACGGCGGGGCGCATGCGGACAGCGGGCTTGAGATACAGGAGTTTATGATTGTGCCGGCAGGCGCAGACAATTTTCAAAACGCCTTGAGAATGGGAGCAGAGGTTTTTCACCACCTTAAGGCCATATTAAAGAAAAAGGGGCTTTCCACCGCTGTCGGCGATGAAGGGGGTTTTGCGCCGAATCTCAAAACAAACGAAGACGCCGTAGAAACCATTATGGAGGCTATAAAGACGGCAGGATACAAGGCGGGCAAGGATATTTTTATAGCGCTGGATCCGGCGGCCAGTGGATTTTTTAAAAACGGATACTATGAAATAGAAGGAAAGAAATTATCATCCGATAAGCTGGTTGATTATTGGGCGCGGCTTGTGAAATCATATCCTATAATCTCCATAGAAGACGGCATGTCGGAAAACGACTGGGACGGCTGGAAGCTTCTTACAGATAAGCTCGCCGCCTCAGTTCAACTGGTAGGCGATGATATTTTTGTGACCAATGTAAAAATATTTTCAAAAGGCATACAAAAGGGGATTGCCAATTCCATTTTGATCAAGGTAAATCAGATCGGCACGCTCACGGAAACTCTGGATACCATTGAGATGGCCAAAAAGGCCGGGTACACGGCAATCATATCCCACAGGAGCGGAGAAACAGAAGATGCCACCATAGCCGATATAGCAGTAGCAACCAATGCAGGCCAGATTAAAACCGGCTCTCTGTCAAGGACAGACCGCATTGCAAAATACAATCAGTTGCTTCGCATAGAAGAAGAACTTGGAAGAATGGCAAGATTTTTGGGGAAAGATGTGTTTTATAATCTGGGACTATGATTGACTCTTATGAGTTTGGCAGAATAGTTATCAGCGGCAAAACTTACGAACATGACCTCATAATCTTGCCTGATAAAATTATAGATAACTGGTGGAGAAGGGAAGGGCATGAACTTTGTCTTGCCGATATAGAATCAATTATTGATAAGCTGCCGCGGACATGCATCATAGGCACGGGTGAAAGCGGGATGATGAAGGTTCTGGAAGAGGTCAAAAAAGAGCTTCGTTCGAGAGCCATAGAGCTGATTATAGCGAAAACAAAAACGGCGTGCGACGAATATAATAAAATCTATAAAACCCGCCAGGTAGCGTTAGCCCTGCATCTCACCTGTTAGCGCCGGAGGAACTGTTGATTGGAAGCGTATCCATCCTCACTCAATATCTTGAAAGTTTTACCTATCTGGGCCTCCTCCTTGTTCTTTTTCTCTGCGGACTAGGCATCCCGATACCTGAGGATATAACCCTTGTCGTAGGAGGCTATCTCACACACCAGGGCCTCACGCACTACCCCCAGACAGTCTTTGTAGGGATTGTGGGGGTGCTGGTCGGAGATTTAACACTCTACTCCATGGGACGACGCTGGGGCGCAGAGATTGTAAATCACCACCGCTTCCACTGGATATTTACGGAAAAGAGGCTGGGAAAGGCGCAAAAATATTTGAGGAAATACGGCAAAAGGACAATATTTTTTGCGCGGTTTCTTTCAGGGATAAGGGCAGGCGTGCATGTAATGGCAGGCGCCCTCAAGATGAATGCATTTGATTTTTTTATCATGGATTTTTTTGCAGCGCTCTTAAGCGTTCCCCTCTTTGTATATGCCGGCTATTATTTCGGCAATCATATAGATAGGGCTGTAGCTCTCGTCAGCAAGAGCGGCCACATCATTTTAGCCGTCGCTCTGACATCGGTCTTGATAGCAACCATTTTCTATCTGTTTAAAAAGCGAAAGGGTGAGCGGTAAGTTGTGGGCGGTTTAAAAACTGCTATAATCAAAACCAGAGTTTTTTCTCAAGTTCCGTCCAAAATTTCAGGGAGATACTTATGCCTTCAGAAAGCCTTTGGCTCGAGACCATCGTAATACTGCTCTTAATCCTTGCGAACGGCTTTTTTTCAGGCTCTGAGATAGCCATAATATCCGCAAGAAGGAGCAAGATAGAAGAGTTTTCAAAAAAGGGTATGCATTCGGCGGATATCGTCAAGCAATTGAAGGACGACCCGGATAGATTTCTGGCTACTGTTCAGGTAGGCATCACAATAATAGGCAGCCTTGCATCCGTTATCGGCGGCGTGGCAGCCATAGAGATACTCAAGCCGCTTTTTATGTCTATCCAGATAGAAGTAATCCGGAAACTTGCCGAACCGATCTCAGTGGGAATCGTGGTTATTGCAATCTCATACGCAACGTTAATATTCGGAGAGCTCATACCAAAATCACTGGCCTTGCGATATGCAGAGGAATTGGCATTAATATCCGCAAGGCCGATAGATTGGCTGTCCCGCGCGGCTTCCATATTTGTCAAACTTCTGACCAAATCAAGCAATCTTGTAATGAAGCTCTTTGGAGCCAAGGGCTTGGAAGAAAGGGCTTTTATATCAGAGGAGGAAATCAAATATTTCATAAAAGAAGGAAAGGAAAAAGGAATATTTGAAGAAACAGAAGAGGCCCTGATCCACGGCGTATTTGAGTTCGCAGATACGACAGTCAAGGAGATAATGGTTCCAAAGCACAAGTTTAACGCCATAGACATAGATACGCAGCCGGAGCAGATTCTGCAATTCATTGTTGAGAGCGGCTTTTCCCGCTACCCTGTCTACAGGGATGCCACGGAAAATATCATCGGCATCCTTTACAACAAGGATGTGTTCAAGGTTATGGAGGAAAAAAAACCTCTTGTGTTGAGAGAGCTTATCCGTCCGCCGTATTTCGTGCCCGACACCGTTATGATAAGCCGTTTGTTAAGAGAGCTGCAAAGGAGAAGGATTCACATGGCCATTGTCGTAAACGAACACGGCGAGGTTGACGGCCTTGTTACCATAGAAGATATTCTTGAGGAGATAGTGGGCGAGATAGAGGATGAATATGACATAGAAAAGGGCGGGCTTGTGGAAAGGCTCAAGGACGGCACAATGATAATAGACGCTTCATCGCAGATTAGGGATTTGATAGATGTGGGGCTTCCCCTTGAAGGAACGGAAGAGTTGAACACGCTTGCCGGATTCATGTATTCCAAACTCCAGAAGATACCGCGCGGCGGCGAATTCGTGTTTTACAAAGGATATAGATTTACAGTCGTGGATGTTGAGGGAAGAAGGATTGTTAAGGTTAAGGCTGAGAAGGTGTCCGCGCCATCCGCTTCCCCCACTCTTTCATCAACAAGATAATCACCGGGAATGAGAGGAGGAAGTGGAAAATCGGAAGGGTTGTAAGATATATGGTTTCCATTTTGTTAAACCGATGAGAAGAAGCTGATTTTTGTCTTGACAGGAATTTGGGCCTATGTTAAATACTTCTGTATCCGAATTATTTACAAGCCGTAATAATGAAAAAACTCGACAAAAAAGCAAAGGAACTGAACAACTATATCCAGCAGATGCTTGAGAAGGTGACTTCGGCCCAGAAGAGCACGTGCCTTAACTCGCCCTCATCGGAACTCAGCCTGCAGGAATTAAAGGTCATCGGCCTCCTGGGCGAGCGGGGGCCTGCGATTATGCGGGATATCGCAGGTTACCTCGGCCTTGCCATGAGTACCGGGACAGGCATTGTCGACAAGCTGGTTGAGCGGGGATTTGTTACCAGAGAACGTAATGAAGAGGATCGGCGGGTTGTGACTGTTGACCTGACTGATGCAGGGCGGGAGATGTACTCCATCTATCAGGAAAGGAATATGGGGCTTAGTTTCAGTATGCTGGAGAGCCTAACCGAGAAAGAGCAGGATACGCTGTTGTCGCTGATGCGTAAAATTGTGCGCAACATTAGCGGTGCGAGTAAATCTTAATCAAGATATTTTTTTACCCAAAAACTTCATATATGGAATTATTTTAAATACGAAATAAATAAAAAAAAGGGGGGGGATATGAAAACACTTTCAGGCAAGAAAGCAGTGATTACCGGAGGTAGTGATGGAATCGGATTTGGTATTGCAAAAGCTCTTGCCAATAACGGGGCCGATGTTTTGTTGATTGCCAGAGACCCTGATAAACTGAAGAGGGCATCTGCGGAGCTGGCAAGAAACGGTGTGGCGGTAAAGGCAATATCGGCGGATTTGTCAGATGCTTCTGCTGTAGAAAAAATATCCGCCCAACTCCTTGCAGAGTGGAGTGAATTAAGTATCTTAGTTAATAACGCCGGGATAGCAAGGTTCACCCCATTTTCAGAAGTTACAGAGAGTGAGTTTGATCTTCATCTAAATATGAATGTCAAAGTGCCGTATCTGTTAACACAAAGGGTATTGCCAGCATTGGAAAAAGCAAAAGGCAGTGTCATAAACATTTCATCTTACTTTGCACTACGGATGTTGCCAGGAAGACCGTCATCGGTCTATTCAATGACAAAGGGCGCCATAAACTCCTTTACAAAAGCGCTGGCCTTTGAGTTAGGGCCGAGAGGTGTTCGTGTCAATGCAATTGCGCCCGGCACCGTAAATACTCCTTTGGTTCAAAGTAATATCAATAGACTCTCCGAGGAAGGGAAAAACAAATTTTACGAATCAATAAAAACCATATACCCTTTAGGTCGGATTGGTGAGCCGGAGGATTTGGGCGGAATCGCTGTTTACCTTGCTTCAGATGAAGCGAAGTGGGTAACTGGAAGTGTAATTAGTATTGACGGAGGACTTACCACTTCTTGAAACTGTTGAAAAGAAAAAACCTGTAGCCCCGGCTACACCTCAACCAACTTCTTTGCCGAGGCAGTTGGCTATTAAAATTGTCGAAAATATGTTTAGGACGCGAATCGCTCCACTTAACCGCCAGTAGCGGCGCGGAAGAGGTAAGGTGATATGAACACCAACAAAGACAGGTCTATTTTTTAAATTAAATCATAGGAGGTTTTGTATGAGTCTGTTTGAGATTGATAAGAAAAAGTGCAGGCGTGACGGCATCTGTGTCGCGGAATGCCCGTTACGCATCATCGAGCTGAAATACGGCTCGCCGGCGCCAACACAGGTGGAAGGCGCGGAGGAATTGTGCATCAGGTGCGGTCATTGCGTTGCTGTCTGCCCCCACGGGGCCTTTTCCCATGCTGAAATAAAACCCGGGGACTGCCCGCCTGTGAGAAAGGAAATGGCTCTCAGCATTGAATATGCAGAGCACTTCCTCAGGTCCAGGAGGTCCATCCGCGCATACCAGGACAGGAAGGTCGAGGGCGAAAAGATAGGCAAGCTCATCAATATCGCCGGCTACGCACCAACGGGATCCAACAGCCAGCAGGTGAAGTGGCTTGTCATCAACTCCAGGGAGAAGGTGCATGCCATGGCCGGAATAATCATAGACCTGCTGCGCTATCTGATTAAAGAAGAACATCCTATGGCAAAGACATACCGCCTGTCCGAAATGGTAACGGCCTGGGAAGCGGGATTAGACCTCATCAGTCGCGGCGCACCGGCTCTCGTCATAGCCCATGCGCCGAAAGACTATCCTTTTGCCCGGGTGGACAGCGCCAACGCTCTTACGTTTTTGGATTTGGCGGCCCCATCCCTTGGTCTTGGTACATGCTGGGCCGGCTTCTTTATGCTGGCGGCTCCCCAGTGGCCGCCGCTTCAGCAAGCCCTCTCGCTGCCTGATGGTCATGCGTGCTTCGGGGCAATGATGATCGGGTATCCGAAATACAAGTATCAACGGCTGCCGATTAGGAAGGAGGCTGATATCACCTGGCGATAGTGATATGAGGGAGGAAATAAATTTACCGTCTCATCACCAATTTTCTCCCCTCCTCCAGCAGCAACATAATCACCGGGAATAACAGTAAAAATCCCCATTCCCGCAATCCCAATGGCGCAAGGCCGAATATCTTTTGCATAAATGACGTGTAAGTGAGGAACAATATAAGCGCAATTTCAACCAAAATTCCAAAAAGCACAAGCCTGTTTCTAAAAAACCCAACACTGAATACTGATTCCCTCTCAGCCCTGCACGCAAAGACATTACCTATCTGCGATGCCACAATGCCGGCAAGGGTCATGGTTGTTGCTGTTGTATAGACAATGCCGCTGGAAGGCATCTCCATTCCTGGCCGCCAGCCGCTTGACCAGTAAACAAAGAAAAATCCTGCCATACATAATACCGCCTCTATCGGACCCAAAAAGAGATACGCCCTTGCGATTAGTGGAAAATCCAGAAGCCTTTTATTTTTAGGTCTCGGCGGCTGGTTCATTATCCCTTTTTCAGGCGGCTCCACGCCAAGACCGAGGGCAGGCCCAACATCTGTGCCCAAATCAACAGCCAGTATCTGCATCACGGTCAGGGGCAAAGGTATCTTCAACAAGACAAATGCAATAAACGGAACAATCTCAGGGATGTTGCTTGCAAAGATGTATGTTACAAACTTTCTTATATTTGCATAGACTGCCCTGCCTTCCCGTATCGCCTCCACAATAGTTGCAAAATTATCGTCTGTAAGGACTATCTCTGCTGACTCCTTTGCCACATCGCTTCCACGCAGGCCCATTGCAATGCCTATATCCGCCTTTTTTAATGCCGGCGCATCATTTACGCCGTCGCCTGTAACAGCCACTATTTCGCCCATCTCCTGCAACGTTGAAACAACCCTGAGCTTGTCTTTTGGCGCAACCCGGGCAAATATGATTTCACCTTTTTTTAACAACTCTCTTAATTCCCTGTGAGAAAGTTTTGAAAACTCCATGCCTGTCACAATCTTCGGGCTATCGCTGCCTATGCCAACCTCTTTTGCAATCGCCTGAGCAGTCAAACCATAATCGCCTGTCATTACGATTACCCTGATGCCTGCGGTATGGCACTCCTCGATCGCTTTTTTTACCTCGCGCCTCGGCGGGTCAAACATAGCCGCAAGACCGATGAATGTTAAATCCTTCTCCACCTCTTCCTCATTGTATTTTTCTCTGTTTTCCCAGCCCCCAGCCCCTAGCCCCCAGTCCCCTTCTTTATACGCCACAGCCAGAACCCTTAAACCATCCCCTGCCATTACATCATTCTGCTTTAATATCTCGTCTCTTTCCTGTTCTGTGAGTTCAACAATCTTGCCGTCTTTTTTTATATTTGTGCAGAGGCTTAAAGTTTCTTTTGGTGCGCCTTTGACATACGCAAGAACCCTATTGCCCATTGCCTCTTGCCTATTGCCTGCCTCATGTATCGTCGTCATCCTCTTTCTTATTCTTTCAAACGCAAGATGAGCATGCAACAACCCTATTGCCCATTGCCTCTTGCCTATTGCCTGCCTCATGTATCGTCGTCATCCTCTTTCTTATTCTTTCAAACGCAAGATGAGCTATTCTTGGGCTTTGTTTTTTCAGCTCCTCCAAACACAGCCCAGCCTTTTCAG
>JACQEJ010000114.1 GCA_016200645.1 Deltaproteobacteria bacterium
ACTGGTAGAATTTGTGACCCCTCTTCTAATTGTTCTGGTTCTTATCCTTATACTTGTTGCGGTTACCCAAAGTTAGGATGTGGAAATCCGGGGACAGCAACGCCTGCTATTGGCGAAGTGGGGGGCGGGGGTGGATGTTGTTAATTATTCTGCACTTATTACTCATGTGTGTCATATCATCGGAAATAAAGTAGATGAATGGCAATGCCCATCCTGCTCCAACGGCCAGACCATTTCATGCTATTCTGGAGCCTCAGAAACAAAAGGAGTCGGCGAATGCAGAGCAGGAACCCAGACATGCACAAACGGGCAGTGGGGAGCGTGTCAGGGAGAAGTGCTTCCTACAGAAGAAATATGCGATGGTCTGGATAATAATTGTAATGGACTGGTGGATGACATATCACCAATCTGCTACACTGGTCCAGCAGGAACCCAAGGTATCGGTATTTGCAAAACAGGCACACATGTTTGTGAAAATGGAATCTTGTCTGCTTGTATTGGAGTAGTAACTCCTCAAGAAGAGGTTTGTGATGGACTTGATAACAATTGTGATGGCACTACAGATGAAGGGTGTACGACATGCGCAGTCTCTCCTCTTACACCACTTACTGACCCTCTTGCAATCCGTATGGAGAACGGAGAGACTGTTATTTATGACGGATTAACCACAGCGATGCAGCAGTCCGTGGATTGCTTTAGTGATACAGTATTTAATGCTGGCGGCACGTTAAATATAACTTCTGCATATCGACCGCTGCAATATCAGCAACATTTAAGGGAAGTTTGGGATAAATACGACTTGTTAGAAAATACATCTGACCCTGCATGTGATGAACTTAAAAGTGAGGTTAGAGAAGAATTTCAAAGGCATAGGCTTCGTTATCGACCAGCCAGAACGTCACGGCATACTGCGGGCACTGCTATCGATGCAAGTTGGAATCTCCCTGCAGGACAAAGTATAGATGCTTTAGCTAATAGGTGTGTTTTAAGTAGACCTGTGGCGAATGACTGTCCTGCTCGACTTTTTCGGAACAACTATTTCGAGTTTAAAGTTAGTCCCACCAGATTTTCAAGTTTATAATAATTAGCCGGGATATCATATCCCAGCGCCTCATGCGGCCTATAGGTATTGTATTTTATCCTGTAG
>JACQEJ010000117.1 GCA_016200645.1 Deltaproteobacteria bacterium
GGCGGTAACATTGATTGTAATAGTATAGCAGGGAAAGGAACTCAATTTCTCATTACCTTGCCGGGAAATAAATATGCCTTATAAAATCCTTATAGCCGATGATGAACCTGATACATTAGACCTCTGCTCTAAAATTTTAAAGAAGGAAGGGTATGAGGTCTTCACAGCAAAGGATGGTCTGGAGGCTATGGCGATGATTAGAGAAAACCCATTTAACCTCCTCCTTTTAGATATAAAAATGCCTGGTAAAAACGGGATGGAGGTTCTGGATGAGGCAACAGCCATTGGTCTGGACACGGTAATGATTACCGCATATTCCAGCGTGGAAACAGCAGTTGAGGCTATGAAAAAGGGGGCAAAAGATTATCTCGCAAAACCATTTGAAGCATCCGGTATTCGTTCTGTGGTTGAGAAGGTCGTCTCCCAGCAGAGACTCTTAAGCACAGAAGGTTGCCTGACTGAAGGAACAGAAGGGTTTGAGGTCTTTGTGGGCAGCGCCCCGGCCATGCAGGAGCTTTATAGAATGATAGAAACAATAGCAGGCGCTGATTGCAACATACTCATAGAAGGGGAGAGCGGGACAGGCAAAGAGCTTGCAGCAAGGACTATCCATAAAAAGAGCCTGAGAAATGATGGGCCTTTTATCCCTATAAACTGCGGCGCAATACCGGAGACCTTGCTGGAGAGCGAGCTCTTTGGTCATACAAAGGGGGCATTTACCGGGGCAGTAGAATCAAAGAAGGGACTTTTTGAAGCGGCATCAAATGGGACATTATTCTTTGACGAAATAGCCGAGATGTCCCCCGCCCTGCAGGTGAAACTATTAAGGGTGCTTCAGGATAGAGAGATAAGACCTGTTGGAGGCACGGAGATAAAAAAGGTCGATGTTCGGATAGTTGCGGCTACAAATAAGGAACTGTCAAAAGAGGCGGCAGAAGGGAATTTCAGGGATGATCTCTTTTACAGGCTGAGTGTTGTCTCTATAAGAATACCCCCTCTAAGGGAGCGTAAAGACGATATTCCAGCCCTTGTTCACCACTTCATAAATAAGTATAATAAACTATATTCCAGAGAGGTTAGCGGCGCTACCGGGCAGGTAATGAAGTCCTTAAAAGAATATCACTGGCCCGGCAATGTCCGAGAACTGGAAAATGTTATTGAAAGGGCTGTCATCCTTGAAAAGGGTAAGATGATAAC
>JACQEJ010000119.1 GCA_016200645.1 Deltaproteobacteria bacterium
ACAGATTAAGCTCCATAGCAGATGCCCTCAAGCGATATGCCTTGAATCATAAAGACGGAATGTCATCTTACGGCATAGATTTTATTTAGGGTTTTATAAGCGCTTCTTTCTAAACACAAGCGACATAAGGCTGTCGGCGGGAAGGTGTATGATTGACACTGATTTTTTACAAGGGTAAAAATACGGGAAGCGAAGCCCAAAAATTCTAAAAATTCTTGCTGGAAGAAGAAACATGAAAAATGATATTGCAAGACCCCAAATATGTTACGGATAAGAAAAAGGAGGTGAATTGAAATTAAAAATCCTATGAGAAAATGTGCAATGCTTAAGAAAATACAGAGTGATGTTAACAACTGCGAGCAATGCGAAGTTGGTCGCAGAAAAAATAAAAAAATAGACTACAAGCTTCCCTTTGATTTAAAGCATGCCGATTCAAAAGTGATGTTCATTGGTATTTGCCCAGGCAAAAGATGGGTTAAGTTAGAAGAAGAGGGGAAAAATCCTCGACCTGTGAGGAGACAAGATTTTATTAACCTTTTAAAAAAGACTGGAATAGATACAGAATCTTTTTATGGAACAAATATTGTTAAATGTGTATGCACCAATCTAAACGGAAAGAATAGAAATCCTATTGTGAGTGAGATATTAAATTGTAGTCGCTTTCTCCAAAAGGAAATTGATGTAATAAAACCTAAGTTAATTGTGACTATAGGTCGCATTCCGGGTGAATGCTTCGGAATTCAAAAGTTTGGAACAATTGTGGAGAACAATGAACTAAAGTGTAAGATATTTCCCCTCAGACACTACAGCAATCAGAGAAATGGAAGAAAGGAATTATTAACCCAAATAGAAACTATGAAGGCTCACTATTAAAAAGGGGCTCAATGGGGTCGGGCACAATGTGGGGGCAGCAATGAGGTCTTGCAATATACGATATGGTGAAAGAACACGGCGTTACTGCTAATCTTGAAAAAGAAAAGGCGGCTGATTTATTTTCCCTGATGTTCTTGGCATAAAGCCATGCAACACTTCTTACATCTTATAAGTTACCCCCCCTTCAAAAATCGCAAAATATCAAACAGTTAGCCCCCACCGACATAAGGCTGTCGCTTGCCTGTGGTATAGGAAAGGTATAACAGCTTGTTAAAAGCAGCCGAAAGGAGGCTATGCTCATTTATGAAGAAAACGCCCGCACATAAAAAGGTAAAAACAATTCAATTACCTAAATTTGATAACCACGATAAAAGCCCTGAAATTTTGGAGTTGTTTAAAAATCTCAAAGCCAAGCTGCCTGCGCTTGAGAAGCTGCTTGAAAGGTACGACAGCCACTGGGGCTATGAGGATCCTGTATATAGGTTTTATCATCAAAGCTATAAATTATACTATCTTCAGGCAGATACCGCAGAAATCATAAAGAATCTTCAGGAGTTGGCGCCTAATCGTCCCTTAAACGAATGGTTTTTACGTATCGTGCAAGATGGAACCGGAAAAAAGTTTAAACAGGAGGATAACAAAAACTGGCTTCCTGTCACGAGACCTATTGCAGAAGCATTTTTTCATGCGCGATATTTTTTGGAGATGGCAGTCAAATATGGCAAAAAGCTAAAATATCCGCCGCGGCTGATGCCGAGCGGATGGGCAGCACTGTTATATTTGTATAATCTTAGATATGCGGGATATGGTCTGCCATCAATTTACATTACACCGACATAAGGCTGTCGCTTGACTGTGTTACTTTGAGATAAAACAGAGAAGGAAATATTTTATGTCCAAGAAAAATAAAGCAGGAAATGGCATTATGAGCAAAGCAGGTATTCCAAGCGGTTTCAAAAAACTTGATAGGCTTATTTCAGGGTTTAAGCCTTCCGAGCTTGTAGTTGTAGCAGGGCAGCCGGCTATGGGCAAAACCTCATTATGTCTAAACATCGCAGGGCATTTGGCGCTTAAAAAGGATATGCCTGTGGCGTTCTTTTGTTTTAAGGGGGCAAAGGAGATTGTTGGAAGTATGCTTTCATCCATGGCAGAGGTAGGTTCTCGTAAACTCCAGACAGGCCGGTTAGCAGATAATGATTGGGACAAAATTATCGGAGCCGTGGACTTGCTCCATGAGGCGTCTGTATATATAGAGGATACTTCCGGGCAAACGTTCAAAGACATGGCAGATTCACTGGAACAAAGCATAAAACTGCACAATTGCAAACTTATCATAGTTGATTATCTCCAGCTTATAAAAAGGAAGCAAAACACACCGATATTTGAAATGGTCAAATCCATCAAAGACATGGCAAAAGAATTTGCCACACCCATTATTGTTATTTCACGGCTTCCGCGTCAGGTTAATCAACAGGCCGGAGGCAGGCCCAATCTGTCTGACTTGGGAAAGGTTGAGCAATATGCCGATACTGTTATATTTATCCATAGGGAAGAGGTTTCCAGACCATGCAGTTATCGCGGAAAGGTATGCAGTTGCGGCAGAAGAAACAGCGCAGAGATTATTGTGGCTAAACAGCGCAATGGCCATACAGGCAGTATTAAGCTGGCATTTTATGATGAGCTTGGAAGGTTTGAGGATTTAAAAAGCGCAAAGAAGTAGCCTTGCTCTCCAAATATAAGAAATCTATCCCTTGCACACAAACCTCACCGACATAAGGCTGTCGCTTGAGACAATAGTTGCAATTCTTTAAAGGTATAGTGTATTATCTGAAAAACAGGAAAATGGCAGCAGGACGCATGCAAAAATATAAAACCTTTATACTGATTTCTTTAATCGTTGTTATTCTTGACCAGCTAACAAAAGCCGTCATTACCAATTATCTTATCCTTCATCAATCCATAGAGGTCATCAGCGGTTTTTTTAATATCACCTACATCAGAAATCCCGGCGCTGCATTCGGTTTATTCAGGAATGGCGGCGCATTCTTTCGCGCCTTGTTTTTGACAGGCATATCCATCGTTGCGCTGATAGTCGTATTCCTTGTTTACAGAAAGATAGAAAACAATTTACCATATCGCATTGCCCTGTCGCTTATTGCAGGCGGCGCTGTGGGGAATCTGATAGACAGGGTTCGTTTTGGAGAGGTAACAGATTTTCTGGATGTCTATATCGGCCGATATCATTGGCCTGCATTCAATGTCGCCGATTCTGCTATTACAATAGGCGTTTTTCTTGCGGTATTCTCTTTATATAAAAAAGAGGGCGGTTAATCATTTTCTAATCCCACTTTTTTGAGCTCGGCCTGAACAAATTCCCTTATAAGCTGTTGATCCTCAGGTGAGAGATGAAAAAACTGAACTCCTGCCCCGCCGAAGAGACTTTTTTCACCGCTCATCTGGGTGCACCATTTAACCACTCCCTTTACATTTAAAAGCCTGTTTGAACCGGGGAGCGTAAATCTCATGTGTATGTTTGTGCCTGGGAAAAGTGTTTTTTTCGTATGTAAAAATAAACCTGATGCGCTGACATTCAGAAGATATCCGGTGGACGATGCCTCGCCAACACTGAAATCTACCGGCAGAGATATAGGAACCCTTGGATCTCCTCGCGGCGCGCCTTTATGCGGAAAGAGTATTTTATTAACCCTGAATACAATCTCCTCAGGGGTGAACGCCTTTGTCATGAGGCCTTCTGCGCCAAGCTCTTTTAATTTGTCAATCACAGTGGTTGTTTCGTAAACACCTGTTATAGCCAGGATGTGAAACTTGCCCCTTAAACTGTTGTTGTTTATCCATTCCAGCGCCCCAAAACCATCCATATTTGGCATCTGCAGGTCAAGGAGTATCATGTCTATGCCATTTGGATTTATCCGGATTTCTTTTATAAGCTCTTTTCCGTCTTTAACAATCCTGACCTTATGGCCCGCCTCTGTAAGGACATCGCTCAGCTTTACCCTGAAGAATTCGCTGTCATCCGCCACCAGTATGGTCTTCGCATCTCTTGTAATCATAAGCTATACAATATATAGCTTAAAAGTATACAAAGGTCAATGTAAAACAATATATTCTTTTTTCAGGATGGATATGACGAGGTTTAGTTTGAGACTTATGCCAATGGAAACATAACCTTGAACGCGCTCCCTGTTCCAACTGTGCTTGCAACCTCTATTGTTCCCTTGTGCGCTTCAATAATTGCCTTTACGATGCTTAATCCAAGGCCGGCGCCCTTGACTTCGCCCCTGGATTTATCAGCCCTGTAAAACCTGTCAAAGATTTTACTTGAGTCTTTCTCCGGGATGCCGATGCCTGTATCAGCAATGGTTATAACGGCAAAACCGTTTTTTATATTGCTTGAGATTATAACCGTCCCCCCTTTTCTATTATATTTTATCGCGTTGTCAACAAGGTTTATAAAGAGTTCTGTAATCCTCTCCTTATCGCCAGGGAGCTCTATCTTTTTATCATCTTCCAAGAAAATTTCTATATTATTTTCCTCTGCAATGGGAAGCATCAGCTTATAGATATTGCTTAAGATAGAACCGATATCCACAGTTTCTTTCTTCAGCAGAACCTCTTTGCTCTCAAGTCCTGCCACATCAAGGATCTTTTGTATGAGCGATGCCATTTTTTCGGATGTATCCTTTATGACGGTCAATGCCTCTTTATATTCAATTTCGCCTCTTGCCTTTTTCAAAGTTACATCGCAGTAGCTCTTTATTACAGATGTGGGTGTTCTGAGCTCATGAGACGCGTCTAAGAGAAATTGTCTCTGTTTTGCGAACGCATCTTCTATGTGTCCCAGCATGATATTGAAGCCCTCGGCCAAAGGTTTAAGCTCCGTTTCCATCCCTTGCGATTCAACCCGCTCGTTTAGATTCTTTTCAGTAATCTGTCGGATCTTTCTGGAGAAGTTATTTAATGCCTTGAAAGACCAGCCTGTTATCATAAAAATGCCGACCCCCAGGATAATGAATGCGATTGGGAAAATAGTGAGTATGATATTGTTGAAAGACCTGAGTAAGTAATATGTCTCTTTGAGCGTATCTGCTGCCTGAATGGTAACTGTTCCGGCGGATAGTTTAAAAGACTGGGTCATCATGCGAAGGGGTTCATTTCCCGGCCCTATAATAATTTTATAGGATGGCGCGGGAAGTTCGCCCTTAAAGGGGAGGGATGCGCCTGCAATGGCAAGGGATGGGGAGCGGGCAATAATCTTGCCGTTCTGGGAGACAAGTTGGTAATAGTGGCCGGACAACGATATGGCATACTCGCCTACGGCAGCGGTAGACAACTCAATCAGTTCGTCCCCCCAATGCCCCTGTTTTTCCTCTTCTCTCAAAAAGCTGGCCAGAAACTGGACTTCGGAATGGAGGTGGCTGTCAATTGAATCCATTGCGATGCCTTCCAGTTCATAATACAAAAAAATACCCAGCCCTGTGAAAACAAGAGAGAAGGTTGACAGATACCAGATTATAAGTCTGGATTTTATTGAGGTAAACATCGGCAGACCTATTCCGTTCTTTCTTTCAATATATACCCGGCGCCTCTGACGGTGTGTATCAATTTCTTCTTGAATTCCTTGTCTATTTTATTGCGGAGGTAGTTAATGTATACATCAATTACATTGGAGTCCAAATCAAACTCCTCGCTGTAGATATGCTCGGCAATCTCGGTTCTGCTCACCACAGTATCCTTCTTATAAGCCAGATATTCCAGTATGGCGTATTCTCTTGCTGATATGGGTATAGTCCTGCCGCCTCGTTTAACCTCACGGCTTGCGGTATTTATCTCCATGTCTGCTATTCGTATTACTGCCTCTTTTATTTCTGTCTTTCTGCGGATTAGGGCTCTGAGTCTGGCCGCGAGTTCGCCAAATTCAAAAGGCTTTGTCAGATAATCATCTGCCCCTGTATCCAGTCCTTTTATCTTATCCGATACCGTATCCCTGGCAGTAAGAAGCAGCACAGGCGTTTTGCTCCCCATTTTTCTCATTCTGCTCAAAACCGAAAGCCCGTCTATCTTAGGGAGCATTATATCCAGCACAGCCGCGTCCGCAGGGAAGTTCTCAAGCATATAAAGCCCCTCCTCGCCGTCATGGGCTAGATCAACGCTGTAGCCCTCCTCTTCGAGTCCCTTTTTGATAATATGAGCTAACTGTTTCTCATCCTCAACCAGGATAATCCGCATCAGCGGCAACCTCTCTTTTTCTGACAATGCCTCGGCAGCATTCATTTATCAACGGAATTGTATCTATAATCACCGATATTTTCAATTCTTAAAGGCATATGGAAGCATCTAATATTTCGGCTTAAAGTTTGGTTTAGAGGCTCATATTGAAATTTTTCAGGACAAAACCATTCCCACAGCGCAGATAGCGCGGCAGTGTGGGTCGAAATTTCCCTGAGCCAAGACCCCAATGAATGCGCTGCAACAAAACCTCTGGAAACCTGCCTTGCAATGCAAAATACGAAGGCGCTGGGGTCGGGGAAAGAAGCGCTGCAAAATTTGTTTTGTCCTGAAAAATTTCAATATGAGCCTCTGCCGCGCGCAGATTTTTTGGCTTCATTTCAAGCCGAAATTTTGGATGCTTACAAGGCATATTTATTTTTTGACAAATCTTTTTTAACCTGTTATATTTAGACCCTTAAACGGTATGAGTATAAGGATGCGGGGCTGCATGGCTTCTCTATTTATGCCCATACACTACTAAAAAAAGGAGATAAGAAAATGAAGGTGTTATTAACAGCAGTTCTCAGTATCATGCTTGCAGTAAGCCAGGCTCATGCAGGCAACCATACAGCGCTGAAAAGCGAGAAAGATAAGGTAAGTTACTCTATCGGGCTGAACATCGGAAACAATTTTAAAAGCCAGTCGGTAGATATCAATCCTGATATCCTTGCAAAGGGGATAAAAGACGCCCTTTCCGGCAGCAAGCCCTTGATGACAGAAAAGGAGATTCAGGAAACCATGACAGCCTTCCAAAAGGAGATGGCGGCAAAACAGGCTGAGCGAATAAAAGTCGCTGCCGAGAAAAACAAGAAAGAGGGAGAAACCTTTCTTGCTGAAAACAAGAAAAAAGAAGGCGTGAAAACTACAGCAAGCGGGTTGCAATATAAGGTTGTCAAGTCAGGCAGCGGCCCAAAGCCCAAGGCAACGGATACGGTGACCGTAAACTATCGCGGCACCTTGATTGATGGAACAGAGTTTGACAGCTCTTATAAGCGTGGAGAGCCTGCAAGCTTTCCCTTGAATGGCATTATCCCGGGATGGACTGAAGCCCTGCAGCTGATGCCTGTCGGCTCAAAATGGCAGTTATTCATCCCGTCAAACCTTGCATACGGCGAGCGCGGCGCAGGAAGAGAAATCGGGCCAGATAAAACCCTTATCTTTGAGGTTGAGCTGTTGTCAATCAACAGCAATAAGTAAGAAATGAAGCCCCCGATGCTGCATCGTGGGGCTTCTCATCTCTTTTCCACCTCATACAATGATTCCATCTCCTGCAGATAAATCTTCTCATCCTCCGGATGGAGCTCGACCTTTCGTCTGGGGCTTCCGATGATGCCCTGGGGTCTAAAGGCCATCATTGCTACAAGCGCAGCGCCGAAGATAATCATTCGGTAGCTCGCAAAACCCCTCAGAATCTCAGGAAGGATAATCAGGATTATTGCGCCGATAATCGCCCCGGGAATGCTTCCCATGCCTCCCAGAACAACCATTGCCAGAACAAAGACCGATTCAAAAAAGGTAAAGCTTTCCGGCGATACAAAGGCAAATTTTCCCGCAAAAAACACGCCTGCAATGCCTGCCCAAAATGCGCCCAGAGAAAATGCCAGACACTTCATCCTCGTCGTATCAATGCCCACTGCCTCTGCCGCAATCTCGTCTTCCCGCATGGCAATCCAAGCCCTTCCAACCCTGGAGTTATTCAGCCGGGTTATTACGATAGCGGCTAAAACCGCGATGCCAAGAATGAGGTAATAAAAATGGATAGGCTGGGTGAATTCAAATGATGCAATAGACGGCCTTGCGATACCAAGGATCCCGTTCGGTCCGCCGGTCAGGCTATTCCAGTTATTTAATACAAGATGAACTATCTGGATAAAACCGAGGGTTACAATCGCAAGGTAATCGCCCCTGAGCCTGAGCGTAATGATGCCCAGGATAAAACCCACGGCAGATGCAAAAATCCCGCCTACGGGCAGGGCAAGCCAGAAGGAAACGCCAAGCTTTGTTGACAGAAGCGCATAAGTATATGCGCCGATGGCATAAAAGGCGATATAGCCCAAATCCAGGAGTCCTGCCAGACCGACCGAGATGTTCAGGCCAAGGGCAAGCACCGCATAAAGCCCTGCCAGGGTCAGGACATCAATGTAATAATTGTTCAGGAAAAGGGGGAGCAGAGCGAGAAATGCAAGGAGGACGATATGAGCAAAAACGGCAGTGCGGTTTTTCAGCAATGCGGCATTTTTCGCCAATGGTTGAGAAATGGATGTCAGCGTCTCTTTGATGCGTATCAAAACCCCGAACCTGATGAGGTTAAGAAATAGCAGCTCACTGGCAAAAACGGCAAGGCTTAAGAGGACGGCGTTTTTTATGCCTGTGAATGGAAATACTAAAAAGCCAAACCACAAAGGGATAAAAATGTATTTGAGAAAAAGAGTTTTATACATATTTTGCAAATACATTCATTCTGCTGTATTTGTCGAGAACAGAAATTTTTGTATTTTAGCCTGATAGAGAAGAAAACCTTGGCAGGAGAGGCTATACAAATTCGGCGAATACAGCGTTTGACAGGAGAATGCCCTTGCGGGTTAATCTCAAACTATGAGCATCTTCATCCAGCATGCCCTCTCTTCTGAGTTTTGCTATTTGATGCGCATACAGATCCTTTAAAGATGCGTTAAACTTCACGGCAAACCAATCCATCTCTATTCCCGCTATTCTCCGCAGGCCAAGAAATACCCCTTCTTCCCATGCCTCTTCTTTTGCTAATTTTTCTTTTCCCGCAATGGCCAGCCCCATGTTCTGTATATGCCGCATGTATGCAGCCGGGTCAGATTCATTCCACCACCTTATGCCCCAATCGGGCGATGAGGCATACGAATGCGCGCCTGCCCCCAGGCCGATATAATCCATACATGACCAGTATCTCAAGTTGTGACGAGATTCAAAACCGTTGAATGAAAAGTTGGATATTTCATAATGATGGTAGCCTGCCTCTTTCAGCTTATCCATGGCAAGTTCATACATGATAATCTCTTCTTCTTCAGACGGCAGAAAAATTTTTCCGCCCTTTCGGAGATTGAAAAATGACGTTCCCTCTTCTATCGTAAGATTGTAGGCGGATATATGCTCCGGCTTTAAACGAATGGCTGTTTCCAAATCTTTTGCCCATTCTCCCGCCGATTGTCCGGGCACGCCAAATATAAGGTCTATCCCGATATTGTCGAAACCTGCGGATTGCGCATATTCATAGCACTTAAGCGAATCTTTTGCAGAGTGAATCCTGCCCAGGGTTTTAAGCATCCTGTCATTCAATGATTGAATGCCGATACTCAATCGGTTTATACCAGCATCCCTGAAGGCGGTGAGGCTATTCTTGGTAACTGTGCCCGGGTTCGCTTCAAGGGTAATCTCCGGTGGGTTTGCGCGGGAGAAGCTCTGTCGTATGCTGCTTATAAGCCTTTTTATATATTGAGGAGAAATGAGGGAAGGAGTTCCGCCGCCGATATAGATGGTTTCAAGGGTTTTCTTTGATAAGGACGGTCTTTGTTTAATATGAGCAGCCAGCTCTTTGAGAACCGCATCTATATAGGCATTCTCCGGTATGCTTGCGGCTGCTATAGAATTAAAATCGCAGTATGGACACTTCTGCACACAGTAGGGAATGTGGACATATATGCCGATGATGTTATCCATAAAACCACTCACTTCACTTGCTCGCTGTCTTCTCCGTATATTCGCACAGTTTTTTAAATATATCCCACGGCGAGATGATGCCGAGGAGTCTCGTCTGATTATCAACGACGAGAATACATTCAAGCGGCTTTTCTGAGCTGACAAACATGGTGGCAACCTCCATGACAGATACCTCGGGTCCGATTTTTTTAAATTCTTTGTCCATAACCTCGCAGACATCCTTGTGGGCAAGCTCGGCGCATCTTTGGTGAAATTGAGGCAGATCAGGGGCAAACTTTACATCCTTGAGCAGCCCCTCCGCTATATATCGCGGGAGGGTAAGATACAAAAGTTTTTTGGATGTCAAAAGTCCTACCACCCTGTTATCTTCATCCACAATAGGAAGCTGCCGTATGCGCTCTTCGCTCAAAAGCTTCATTGCCTCTGCAACGGTCTTTCCGCATCTTGTAACGGCCACCTTTGTTGTCATGATATGAGCTGCGTTCATAATTCCTCCTCTCTATCTCTAGAGGTACCTTAAATACAAATATATGGTTGACAGCACGATTGATAAAAGCATCATGGGAAACGCCAGTTTCATAAATTCCATAAACCTGAAATGATGGCCTGCCTTGCCTGCAATGCCTGCCACAACCACATTTGCGGATGCGCCGATGA
>JACQEJ010000130.1 GCA_016200645.1 Deltaproteobacteria bacterium
TCTATCTCCGCCTTTTTCTGAAGAATAGCCTCAATGGTCTGGCCGTATTTTTTCCTGAGTTTGTTTATCGCGTCAAGCCTGTTGTCTACCTCTTCAAGCCTGCCTGGCTCAAAGCTTATTTCACCGGCATAATCTCTCAAAGATGACGCAGCGTCTTCTATCTGGCAAGATGCAGCCTCCAGCGTTTCAACTGTCGGCTTCAAACGCTCATCAAATCTTGCCGCCTCTTTCAGTTTGTTCAATACATGGCCGATCCTCTCCAATACGGCGCCGGTGGACGCATATAAGATGTCATGGCCGCTGCTGCTTGCATCAAAGAGTTTTTCCGCATGGACAAGTATTTCTTTTTCTTTTTTAAGTTCCTGGTCTTCGCCTGTTTTAAGCCCTGCCGCCTCTATCTCCTTTGACTGGAAGCTCAGAAAATCCTGTTTTTCGGCAAGCCGCCTGCTTTCTGAAGCAAGTTTATCCAATTCCGATTTTATTGAGATATATTCTTTATACGCATTGCTGAATTCCTGCTTCATGGCCATGAGACCGCCGAAATTATCTAAAATATCAATATGCTCTTCAGGTCTTGTCAGAGACTGATGGTCGTGCTGTCCGTATATATCTATCATGCGGCTGCCTGTCTGCTGAAGCAGGCCAAGACTTGCCATGCTGCCGTTTATAAATGTCTTGTTCTTGCCTGAGCGGGATATTATCCGCCGTATGATAAGATTTTCTTCACTTTGCAGCCCTGATTCATCTAAAATAGCTGCTATCTCTTTGCAGGATGAAATATCAAACATGGCCTCCACAACCGCTTCATCTTTCGACGACCTTATATCTTCTGCGCTGGCCCTGTCTCCGAGGATGAGTTTCACTGCATCAACGATTATGGATTTTCCCGCGCCGGTTTCACCGGTAAGGACATTCAACCCTTTGCCAAACGATACTTGCAGATTGTCAATGATGGCAAAGTCTTTTATGTTTAATTCTAACAGCATGGGCATTTCAGGCTATGGGCAA
>JACQEJ010000131.1 GCA_016200645.1 Deltaproteobacteria bacterium
GCTTTTGGGATATGCCGAGGCCAAAGGATAAAAAAGGGCTGGCTCTCGGCGCCCTTTTACGAGAGCGGGAGGAAGGGAGATGATATTCTGGGATTCTTCCGCCATAATCCCCTTATGTATTGACGAGCCGCAGACCAAGTCTGTCCGGCAGATAGCTGTGAAGGACAGCGCCTTAGCAGTCTGGTGGGGCAGCTTCATAGAGTGCTGTTCAGCCTTTGCCCGCTTACGGCGCGAGGGATTTCTAAAACCCGACGAGGAAGACGGCGTGCGGCATCTTCTCACCCTTCTCTCGGATACATGGACGGAGATTGAACCCTGCGAGGATATACGGGATATTGCAGGCAGGCTTCTTATGCTGCACCCTCTCCGCGCCGCAAATGCCTTGCAGCTTTCCGCTGCGCTCGTATGGGCTGGGAAAAGGCCAAAAGGCCATTATTTCGTCTGTCTTGATTCAAAACTGAGAGATGCGGCAAGAAAAGAAGGATTTGCGCTGCTTCCCGCCCAGATATAATTTCCATTCACTCATACCTCAAGCACTCCACCGGCGCCAATAAGGACGCCTTTCTTGCCGGATAAAAACCGAAGAATACCCCTACTGCCGCTGAAAATCCGAATGACAGGAGAATCGCCATAGGTGATATGGCTATTCCCCATCCAGCGAAATGAGAGATGAACCATGAGCCTATAACGCCAAGAATAATTCCGATGGAGCCGCCGATAACGGCAAGCACCACCGCCTCTATCAAAAACTGCATGAGTATGTCCCCCCCCCGTGCGCCGACTGCCATGCGGATGCCTATCTCCCTCGTCCTTTCCGTAACCGACACCAGCATGATGTTCATAATGCCGATGCCGCCGACAATAAGAGAAACAGACGCTATGGAGCCGAGAAGGATGGACATGATTTTTGCCGACTCCTCCGCAGCAGCCATCATCTCCGTGAGATTGCGGACAGTGAAATCATCCTCTCTGCCTGTTGGTATATGATGCCTCTGCCGCAAAAGCGCGGCAATGTTTTTTTCAGCGTCTTTAAGAGCCGTAGGAGAAACTGCCTTTACGATAATTATCCTCACCATGCCTGGAAAGGCTGTGCCGAAGAGTTTTTTCTGGGCAGTGGTAACAGGGATATAGATACTGTCGTCCTGGTCTTGGCCAATGGGCGATTGTCCTTTTCTGGATAAAACACCAATGACTTTAAATGGTATTTTTTTTATCCTTATAATCTTTCCCAACGGGTCTTCGTCGCCGAAAAGATTTTCCACTACGGTCTTGCCGACCAACGCAACCTTTGTGGCGCCGTCAACATCCCTCTGGGTAAATATCGCGCCGGACTCAACAGGCCAATCCCTTATATCAAAAAAGCTCGGTGTTGTGCCGGTAATAACAGTGCTCCAGTTCTGGTTTCCGTAAACCACCTGCGCCGTGCCTGGAAGAAGAGGCGCGGCATAGGCCGCATCAGGCACCTCCTGGGCTATTGCCTTTGCATCATCCGAGGTGAGTGTGGGGGTTGATCCGAAACCCATCCTAAGCCCGCCGCTGGTGGCGGCCCCGGGGAGTATCATCAAAAGATTTGAGCCTATGCTCTCAATCTGTTTTGAAATCTGCTCTCTCGCGCCTGAGCCCACGGATATCATTGCTATCACCGCAGCGACGCCTATGATGATGCCGAGCATGGTAAGCCCGGACCGCATCTTGTTTATGCTCAAAGCATTGACGGCTATTTTTACGGTTGAGAGAGTGTTCATTCATCCTTCACCACCTTTCCGTCCTTAAAATACACATGCCTGTCCGCATATGCTGCAATATCTGACTCATGGGTTACCATGACGATGGTAATGCCGTTTTCTTTGTTCAGTTTTGTAAACAGGGTCATGAGCTCGGCGCTGGCTTGGGAATCAAGATTGCCGGTGGGCTCATCCGCCAGAATCAGGGCAGGGTTATTGATCAATGCCCTGGCTATGGCGACCCTCTGCTGCTGTCCGCCGGACAACTGGCTCGGTCTGTGATATGCCCTGTCTTCCAATCCTACAGATTTTAACGCAGCCAGCGCCCTTATTTTTCTGTCTTTTACCGGAGAGCCGTTGTATAAGAGCGGGAGTTCAACATTCTGGAGCGCGGACATGCGCTGGAGAAGATTGAAACTCTGAAACACAAAGCCTATCTTTTTATTGCGTATGCCTGCCAGCTTGTCTTTGCTGAGGCTTGCCACTTCCTGTCCATCCAGCAGATAATTGCCTGCAGTAGGTTTATCAAGACATCCGATAATATTCATAAATGTGGATTTGCCTGAGCCGGATGCTCCCATGACCGCCACGAATTCACCTTCATCTATGGCAAGGGAAACCCCCCTGACAGCATGAAAATCCACATTGCCCATTCTATATATCTTGACAAGATTCTCGACTTCTATCAGCGGCGACATATTTTTTATCGTAGGAATCCATGAGGAGGAGCGGATACCCCTTGGGCAGGTTTATTGCCGCTCTTTGCTGCGGACTCTAGAATAACCTCATCCCCTTCTTTAACATCCCCTTCTTTGATCTCTATAAAAGCGCCGTCACTGATGCCTGTTTTTATGGACACCGGTTTTAATTGACCGCCGCTTAAGAGCCATATCTTTTGGCCCTTTTCCTCTCTTGCCAGTTTTTGGCCTGCATCTTCTTGTTCCTTCGGCTTAAACCGCAGCGCTGCATTGGGAACTTTAAGAACATCTTCCTTATGCGCGGTTACGATGGACACATTCGCGGTCATGCCCGGCTTTAACTTCAATTCCTTATTGGCCACTTCAATGATCACATCGTAGGTGACCACATTCTGGACAATAATCGGCGCATTGCGTATCTGGGATACAACCCCTTTGAAAACCAATTCGGGAAACGCGTCAACGGTAAACTTTGCCTCCTGACCTAATTTCACGGTTCCGATATCCGCCTCATCCACGCTGGTGTCAACCTGCATTTTTGTCAAATCCTTTGCAATGGTAAAGAGCGTCGGGGTCTGAAACGACGCTGCAACGGTCTGGCCGATGTCAACATTTCTGGAAATGACTATCCCGTCAACCGGCGATTTTATAATCGTGTATTCAAGATTTACTTCTGCAAGCTCCAAAGCCGCCCTATTCTGCTCCACCTGCGCTTCGGACGATTTCACCTGAGCCTCAGCAGAGAGATACGCCGCCTCTGCGCTGTCCAGATCGTTCTGCGCGGTAAGACCTTCTTTGAATAATTTTGACGACCTCTCAAACTTCTGTTTTTTGTCAACAAGGTCTGCGTTGGATTTTTCCAGATTGGCCTTTGCATTGAGCAGATTCGCCTTTGCCTGATCCCGCTGGGCAAGGAAGGTCTTCTGGTCAAGCGTAGCTATAACCTGCCCCTGCTTGACTACAGAATTAAAATCCGCATGAAGCCCTTTGATGGTGCCTGAAACCTGACTGCCGACCTGCACCGTAACAACCGCATTGAGTGTGCCTGTTGCGGAAACCTTTGATTCTATAGAACCCCGCTCAATCTTTGCAGTTTTGTATTTTACCGCCTGATTATTCCCCTTGAGAAAAAAATACCAGACGCTAACGCCGACGGCTGCAAGGAGTAAAATAGCGATGATTGTTTTTTTGAGCATGTTTCCTCTCTTTTCTAGGTCTTCTTTATCCCTATAAAACTTGCGACACCCATTCCCACAAGCCCCGATATAATGGCGACAGCTCCGATGATTGTGAGATTAAACGCCCAATACAGGTGAAATACGCCGCCAAGATAGAGCATCCCCGAATGGAATACTGCGCCCACTAAAAAAAGAAGGCTCAATAATGCCTTGAAATTGGCAGGAATGGCAAGGCTTAAAAGCACCACGCCTGCGGCGATATTGAGCAGGGCTTCAAGATTGCCATGTCCGTGCGCGCCCTTGGCCATAGGTTTTTCAACCTTTAGATAATCAAGGATGCCGGTTAAAGCCTCTGCTGTGGAAGCGCCGGTTGGCTGCGTCTCCTGCTTTACCTTGTCCGCTGCCTGGCTAGCCTTCTCCATCGCCTGCTTGGTGATTCCGAAATGAGGCACCATGACCGTGGGCCCAAGCACAGCGGTAAACGCAAAATAGATAAATCCGAAAACGATATTGATTTTGCCGTTCATAAGATAGTCCCTCCTTAATTAAAGACGATGACAGATAATAAAAGGTTACAACTTATAGCCTCCTTTTTCAGATGTAGGGGCGACCCTTGTGGTCGCCCGCTCTTTGGAAGAGGCAAGCCACTCCCCTACATTTTCAGATGCGGCAACTTCGCGCCATTCTTCCTCGGTAAATGTCTTTTTTCCGTGAATCATAGCTGGAATGAGGCCGTGTCGTTCCGCCCATTCATGGCTCATAGTTCATGGCTCATAGCTCATGGCTGATAGTAAAAACTATGAGCTATCAGCTATTCTCATTATCCTCTTCATCCACTCTTTCATATCATCAAACACAGAATAGACAACCGGTATCACGAGCAGGGTTATTATAAGGCATAAAACCTGGCCGCCGACCACTGCTATTGCCATGGATGCCCTGGACGCAGAGCCGTCACCCCTGCCCAATGCAACAGGAAGCATGCCTGCCACAATGGCAAGGGTTGTCATAAGAATCGGCCTTAATCTTACCCTGTTTGCCTCTATCTGCGCCTCATACAAAGCCATGCCTCTGCGTCTCAAGGTGTTGGTGTAATCCACTACCAGTATTGCATTTTTTTTCACAACGCCTATCAAAACAAACATGCCCATAAAGCTGTAGATATTCAATGTGCTGCCTAACATGAGGAGGCTTAACAAGCCGAACGGAATACTCAGGAAAATAGATGCCATAATGGTTACCGGGTGCAGAAAACTTTCAAACTGCGCCGCAAGCACTATATATATAAAAATAAGGCTTAAAACAAACGCCAATATAAAATTGACGAATGCCTCCTTCATGAGCTTGCCTCTTCCGAGATATGATGTGCTGTATGCCGGAGGCATATTCATCTCCTTTAATATGCCGTTGGCCTGATTTACGGCCTCGCCCAGCGGCTTATTGAAAAGATTGGATATGACGGTTATCTGCCGCTCCTGAGCATAGCGGTCTATCTGCGCCGGACTGGTACCGCTGGCAAGGGATGTAATATTGCTCAGCTTAACCAGATTGCCATCCGCGCCTGGCACAGTGAGATTTTCTATTTGCCTTGCATCTTTCCTGTAGTCAGCCGCAAGCCGCAATCGGACATTATACTGTTCATCCCCTTCCCTGAAAAGGCTTACCTTGTCGCCGCCGACCATTGTCCTCAAGCTTGAGGCAACGGTCTCTACCTTTACACCGAGGTCGGACGCCTTTTCCCTCTCTATCCGCACCTGCGTTTCAGGATGTCGGAGAGCCTGGCCGGTGTCAGTGTCGACAAAACCAGGAATGGCAGAGAGTCTCTTGATAAGCGTCCTTGAATACTCATCCAGTTTTTCCAGCTCAGGACCGCGTATGACAAGATTGAAAGGGGTTTGTTTGAAACCGCCGCCTGAAATAAGATTTATATTCTGGACGCTTAGCCTCAGCCCCGAAAATTTTTTCAGACGCTTCCTTGCATCCTGCATGATAGCCTGCTGGCTTCTTTTCCTCTCTGTAAGTTGTTTCAAGCCGACATAAACCGAGGCATCGGTTACATTTGATTGATACTGTCCCATCACGCCAATGGTAGTAAAGATGTGCTCCACCTCAGGGATTTTTCTCAACTCTGTTTCAATCTCTTTTACAATCTCATCGCTCTTTTCAAGAGATGAGCCGGGCGGCGTTTCAACGATTACCTCAAATTCGCTCATGTCGTCATCAACAATAAATTCGCCTTTTAAAAACTTCATGATCAATACAGGGGAGAAAAAGAGGGCAATGGCAAGGATGACGACAATAGCTCTGTGACCAAGACACCACTTGAGCATTGCCATATAAGCCCGCTCCAGAAGGCTGTAAAAGAACGACTGCTTTGATGCACCCTTGTCGGAATTCTTCGGCGCCTTCAACAGGCGCGATGAGAGCATGGGCGTAAGCGTGAACGAGACGAGAAGCGATACGGCTATGGCCATAGTAGCGGTGATGCCGAAACTCTTAAAGAACATGCCCACAGTTCCGCCCATGAACGCAACCGGCAAAAATATGACAACGAGCGAAAGGGTTGTTGCCATGACAGCCAAAGCGATTTCCTTGGTGCCGCTTATGGCAGCGTCAAACGGGGATTTGCCCTCTTCCTCTATGTGCCGGAAGACATTTTCCAGCACGATGATCGCGTCGTCAATCACAATGCCCGTGCATACGGAAAGCGCAAGGAGCGTCATGTTATTGAGCGTAAAGCCCATATAACGCATGGCGGTAAAGGTGGCGATAATTGAAGTCGGAATGGCAAGCGCTGCGATGAATGCGGTTCTGATGTTTCGTATAAAAAACAAGATGATCACGCTGGCAAGAAAACCGCCAAGAACCAGGTGCTCTTCAACCTGGGATACAGCACGTTTGATAAAACGGGATTGGTCTTTTACAATTTCAATGTTAATATCTTTCGGGAGGATATCTTTAAACTCTTTGAGTTTTTCCTTAACCCTGTCTGTAACTTCAACCGTGTTTGTGCCCGACTGTTTTCTTATGAGGAGCGATACGGCATTATTCCCATCCAGGCGGGATAAGGTTCTTGGCTCTTCCTCGCCATCAAGGACATAACCGATATCCTTTAATCTTACAGGCGCGCCTTTATAGTCTGCAACAATGAGGTTATTAAAATCATCAACCCTTTCAATACGCCCCATTGTCCTCAGGCCTTGTTCACGGCTTTGCCAGGTAAGCCTTCCGCCCGGTATTTCAATATTCTGTCTCGCAACAGCTTCTTTAACCTGCTGGATACTCAGGTTATATGTGGCAAGCCTATAGGGATTAACAAATATCTGTATCTCCCGCTTCCTATCGCCGACAAAGGATATATCGCCGACATCCTTTACTGTCTCAAGCTGGCGCTTTATCTTCTTGTCGGCAATCTCCGTTATTTCCCTGGCGGATCGTTTGCCGGAGACAACAATAGCCATAACGGGCGCGGCATCCGGGTCAAATTTTTCTATGGCAGGCGCATCTGTGCCTGGAGGAAAATCAGAGACAATGGTGGATACCTTTTCTCTTACCTCATTGGCTGCCACATTGATGTCCTTCTCCAGCACAAATGTGGCATAGACCTGAGACTGTCCTTCAATGGTGGTGGAGCGGAGCTCGTCAATGCCGTTTATGGTATTGACAACTTCCTCTATCCTTTTGGTAATCTGGTTTTCTATCTCTTCAGGGTTTGCGCCTTCAAGGGTTGTTGTTATTGTAATTGTAGGCAGATCTACCTTCGGGAATAAGTCAACGCCCAGCTCACGGTACGAGGCAAGCCCCAAAACCACAAGGCTCATCACAAGCATTGTGGCAAATACCGGTCTTCTTACACAGATTTCGTATAGTGACATAAATTTATAAGGCTATGGGCAATGGGCTATAGGCTATAGTTTTTTGTTTTTCCCCTATTGCCCCTCCCCTATTGCCTATTGCCTGTTCTTTCCACCTTTGCTCCGTCAAATAACTGGTCAAGGCCGGTTGTGGCAACGATCTCTCCGGGCTTCACCCCTTCAGCAATCTCTACCATGCCTGCCTCACGGATACCGGTCTGTATCAGCCGTTCTCTGGCTGCGCCATTGACAATCACATAGACCTTGTTTATGCCGACATAGGAATATACGGCATTCTCTGGAACAAAGGGGACATCTTTTTCCTCTTTCAGTTTGATAACAGCCCTGGCAAAAAAACCGGATTTCAATTTATTGCCTGGATTAGGCGCTTCAGCCTCAATGGAAAAAGTCCTGGTCTTTTCATCAATTGAGGGGCTTACGCGGATAATCTTGCCAGGAAATGTCTCATTCGGATATGCATCTATATGGATAGCAATATCCTGGCCAACCTTTACCTGAGGGGCAAAAGGCTCCGGCACATTGCCAAGAAATTTCAGCGGATCATTCTTGACCAGTATAAAGAGCGGGGCTTTGTCCTTGAGCATCTCTCCCGCCGATACAAGCCTTTTTTTCACATAGCCTGTTATAGGCGATCTTATTTCTGTATCCGCAAGCTGCTTCTTTGCCGCTTCAAGCTGCGCCTTTGTCTGATTTACCTGAGCATCCGCCTGCTTTAACTGGGCGTCTGCCACATCATACTGGGTCTGCACGGCATCACGCTGGCTTACAGAAACAACGCCTTCTGAGAAAAGGTTTGCATATCTCTTGAGATTTGTGCCGGCCTCCGTCCAGACAGCCTTTGCCCTTTCAAGGCTGCGGATATTGGTCTCCAGCGCAGCCTCGGCATTATCAAGATTTGCTCTGGCGTCTTTCTGGTCCAGTCTAAGCAGGAGCTCTCCTTCCTTTACCCTATCGCCGAGGTCGGCAAATATCTTTTCAATGGCGCCTGGGCTTTCATTGCCGACCGTAACCTCATCCCACGGCGCCAGTGTCCCTGTTGCCTCAATGGTCCTTTGAACAGTTTTGCCTATTGCGACTGCGGTATTTATTTTAAATACGCTTTCCCCTTTGTTCTCAGCCTTTTTTACCGCCTCGTTTCCTTTGGAACAAGACACGAGAATCAGCGCGGCCGCCGCTATGCATATTGCGCTGAAAAAATATGTCATATTTGACTTATAAGACCTATTTTTCATTATTTCCCTTCCATCATATCCTCAAGCAGGATGCCCACGCTCTTTTTTAACGCCAGTATTGCCGCCTGATAATCGTATTGCGCGTTAGACAGATTGCTCTGGCTTGACACCAGGGTTGCATTTGCGTCTATTACATCCACATTGGTTGAAAGACCGTAGGTAAATTGTTTGAAAACCATATTGTAATTCTCTTCCGCAAAGGATACCTGCCTTTTAAACGATTCTATAATGGAATTATATGCCTCCAGGTTATGAAACGCCTCCTTCACCGCCACTTCAATATCCTTTCTCAAACTTATTCTCTTGAATTCAGCCTGTCTTCTTTTACTCTTCGCCTCATTCAGTTCAGCAAGCCTCAAACCGCCTTCAAAGAGCGGATAGGTAAATGTAATCCCGCCGTAGATGCTCTCTTCATTGAAAAATGTTGTTTTGGGAGACTGATCTTTCCATGAATAGACGCCTTCCAGCTTAAGGCTCGGCAGAAAGTTTCCTCTGGCATAATCAATCGCCTCATCGGCAATCTCTTCGCCAAGCTTACTCTGGATATAATCCCGCCTCTTCTCAAGAGAAAGAGCCACTAATTTATCCAGGCTCGCATCAGGGATTGGCTGAATATGCGGGTCAATAACTTTAAACTCTTCCGAGATACCCAGAAATCTTGCCAGTTTATCTCTGGCTACTACAAGGTCTTTTTTGGCAGTGGTAAGGTCCGCCTCGGCGCCTGCCACATCCGCCTCGGCCCTTAAAACAATGGCCTTTGTCGCATCCCCTACCTGAAACCTTGAAACGGCAACCCTCCTTTGCTCCATCGCCCTTTTTAAGGCAGCCTCTTTTATCTCCATTGTTTTTTCCGCCTTCAAAATGCTGTAATATAAATTAGAGACATTGAGTATAACTTCCTCTTTTGTGACATCGAGTCCGTAATTGCCGGACTCCGTATTTCTCTTGGCCTGCCTCCAGAGGCTCCACTCCTTGCCGCCGGAATATAACGACTGGGTAAGGGTCACATCGAACGAAGAATTGTTTTCGGGCTGAGTATTGAAGCCTCCCGATGTTTTGCTTTCGGAATATTTTGTGTAGTTTCCGTTCGCAGTAATGTTCGGCAGCATCTGTGAGATTGCCTTGTCAATGGCGTCCCCTGCCTGGCGCAGGTCTTCCTCAGACATTTTCACGGATTCATAGCTGGCAACAGCAAGACGGGAGGCTTCGGCAAGGGTAACGGTTTTTTCTTCGGCAAAAACCGCAGTAGACAGTAGACAGTAGACAGTAGACAGTAAAAAAATTATCTTAAACTTTGAACTTTGAACTTTGAACTTTGAACTTTTATTCATACCCTCCTCCTCTCTATACCCTCAAAAAATATCTCCACAAATGTGTTTGCAACCTTTCTTATAGGCATTTTGAAAAATTTCTTCATGCCGTAAACCTCCTGCGTCATGCTGTAATGAAGAACCATGCCCAGAAACGCCCTGGCTGCCAGATGGGCGTTTACCTTCTTGAATGTCCCGTCTTTTATAAGATTGTTGATATGCTTTGCCAGGTAATCCATTATTTCCAGCCCCCTTGTTTTTATAAATATATCGGAAAGATTAGACCCTTCCAATGCGCTGAACATAAGCAGTTTCATAAATGTGGGGTTGTCCTCGTGCGTTTGCATAAGATAGGCGGCTATTTCTCTGAACACATCCCTCCCCGCTTTGCCTTCTAATTTTTTCATCATGAGCGACTGCCCCTGCCTGTCATTGCACTGCATGTCAATTATAGCAGAATAAAGGGCTTCTTTTCTGGCAAAATGCCTGAAGATTATAGCCTCGCTGATCCCGGCCTTTTCCGCTATCTCCCTTGTAGTTGTCCCCTTGAAGCCCTTCTGCGAAAAAAGCCTCATGGCAACTTTTACAATCTGGCCGCTTCTCTCTTTCGCCGTCAATCTTTTTTTAGACATGGTTTTAGCTTTAAAGTTCATATAAAGTTAGTAAGCGCTTACTATATACGGCAGTATATATTTTGTCAAGTCTTAAAAATATGTTTTAATAATTTGACTGGCATGAATTGCTCTGATACAATTTTGCCAATGGAAGAAACAATTCATGTTTCTGTAAAGATTGCTTCGCTGCAGAAAAACCTTGAAAAGATAATCAAAGGGAAGCCGGATGTTATCAAACAGGCGATAACAACCCTTATAGCCAAAGGGCATTTGCTTATAGAAGACGTTCCCGGCATAGGCAAGACAACCCTTGCCCACGGGCTTGCCAGAAGTATAAACTGCACATTTCAGAGGATACAGTTTACAAGCGACCTCCTCCCCTCTGACATTACAGGCGTTACAATTTATAATCAGGAAAAGCATCTGTTTGAATTTAAACCCGGCCCTATCTTTGCCCATATTATACTGGCGGACGAGATAAACAGAACGACGCCGAAGACGCAGAGTTCTTTGCTTGAGGCAATGAATGACAGGCAGGTCTCTGTTGACAAGACAACCCATCCGCTGCCGGAGCCTTTCATGGTTATTGCAACGCAAAATCCGCTGGAATACGAAGGGACATATCCGCTGCCGGAGTCTCAGCTTGACAGGTTTATGATGAGGATACGGATAGGCTATCCTGAAAGAGAGGCTGAAAAGAAAATACTTCTGTCTCCTTCCGGCGACCTTCAACCGCAGCATCTTGCCCCTGTCCTGTCCACAGATGAGGTAATACTCCTACAGACGATGGTGGATAAAATAAAGGTTGACGACGACCTGGTGAATTATATCCTTGCAATTGTAGATGCCACAAGAAAATCCGACAGACTGCGATTGGGCGTAAGCCCGCGCGGGGCCATGATGCTTTATCGCGCTGCGCAGGCATTCGCCCTCGTAGACGGCAGAACCTACTGTATTCCCGATGATATAAAAATGCTTTCCATATCTGTATTCAGCCACAGGGTGATTCAAACCGCGGAAGGAGAAACAGAAGATGTTGAAGCGCACATACAGGAGATAGTTGAAAATATTGAAGCGCCGCTGTAGCTGATAGTTGATAGCTCATGGCTCATAGCCCATCGTCTTACATATCAGCTATGAGCTATGAGCTATGAGCTATTTATCCGCCCCCCTGCCCTGGCTTACCGCATTTGCCAAACTGCTCACAAGAAAAAAACCGAGGGGCAAACAACCCGCCTCTCCCCCCTTTACCAAAGGGGGGTTGGGGGGGCTGCTTATCCTTCCCAGAACGCTATCCTTCACAAAAGAAGGGAAAAGGTTTATTGCAATCCTCTTTGTAATCGGCATAGCTGCCATCAATACGGGAAACAATCTCCTTTATCTTATTGTGGCGATGATGCTGTCCATCATAGTCATATCAGGCATACTTTCAGAATCTACCTTAAGGGGCATAGAAATATCCAGAATATTGCCGACTCATATATTTGCAAAAAGACCAGCAGCCATCCGATGGGGCATTGCAAATAAAAAAAGATATTTCCCCTCATTCTCTCTTTCCATAGATGAACTTTCCCAGGGTGGATTTTCTGCCGAATCAGGCTATATCATAAAGCTGCTGGCCGGCGACTCTGTTACTCAGACTCGCTTCTATACCTTTCCTCAAAGAGGGTTGTATAAACTGGAGGGCTTTAAAATAACAACCCGCTTTCCCTTTGGTTTTTTTCGCAAAGGGAGGAGATTGCCGATGGCGGCAAACATGCTGGTATATCCGAATATAAAGCCCATAAGACAGGGAGCTGCTCATGGCCTTTCAAAAAGCGGGGATTGGGCTGAAAAAGTCAAGGGGCTAGGCGCCAACCTGCGCAGCATCAGAGATTATACATTCATGGATGATTCAAGGATTATCCACTGGAAGTCAACAGCCAAAACTGCAAGGCTGATGGCAAAGGAATTTGAACAGGAAGGGAAAAAAAGGGTAGAGATTGTTTTTCATAATACGCTCGCCGAACACCCTGGCTTTAAAAATGAATTTGAAGATAAGGTTGAAGAGGCTGCCGGCATAGCTGATTATTTTATAAGAACGGGTTTTGAAGTGGGTTTTAGAAGCCTGACCGCAGATTTGCCGTGCAAGCCTGGCAAAGAGCAGCTTTACAGAATATTAAAAGAGCTTGCACTCATAGAGCCTGTAGCAGGCGATAAAGCTCTGCCTTTAACTATAGAGGTTATAAGCCGATGAGATTTTCCACATATTTTATTCTCATCTCATATCTTATGGCAGGAACAGGGCTTCTGGCCGTGAGCCTTACCGGCATCATAAGTCCTGCCTTTTTGATAGCGATAAGCGGCATTGCCGTATTAAGTTTTTTCTTAAGTATTCAGGATAAGGCCCTTCATATTTCAAGGCTTGTCTGGAACGGCCTTGCGATAATAATCTTAGCCGCAGGTCTTGCAGACTATTTGCTGGTATCCCGGTCTCTTATAGAAGTATCTGTTCGTTTCCTCACCATATTGATGGTTGCAAAACTCTTTGACCTCAGGACAAATAGAGACTATGCCGCGCTTTACATCCTTACATTTTTCCAGCTTCTGGCAGCGTCTGCTGCGACAGTAAATCTTTCATTTCTCTTTGTCCTGGCATTATACATCCTGACAGGCATCTGGGCGCTTACCCTGTTCACCCTTAAAAAGGATTGGGAGGAAAAGGCGTCTCCTCATAAGGAGATGGCGAAAAATATCCTGGGCCCCTCTTTCTTCCTCGCAACCGCAGGTCTGGCGCTCCTTTCCCTTATCATCACCTTGTCTCTATTCTTTGTGATACCAAGGATGGAGGTAGGGTTCTTTTCTCAACAGACCGCTGACACCATACGAGTATCGGGCTTTTCTGACAAAATAGACCTGGGAGACATTGGACCAATCAAGCTGGATCCGACAATAGTTATGCGGGTAGAGCTGCCTGGCTACAAGGCCTCTGCTGCGCCTATCCGTTTGTATTTCCGGGGCATAGCATTTGATGCTTATAATGGCGCTCAGTGGCGGCAAACCATGAAAGAACTAGCGCCTTTGCAAAGAAACCAGGAAGGGATATGGAGAGCTGCATCCGACAATCAGGGGTATGCAACAAGCTCTGCAATCCTTACGCAAAACATTCTTCTGGAGCCGATAGAAACAAATGTGCTCTTTGCAGCATCCAACGGGATAGGGGTTTCCGGCAATTTCCGCATGATTATGGGCGACAGGATGGGTTCCTTTTATCTGCCGGCCCCATCGTATTCCAGAATTGAATACACTGCGTATTCTATCCTCCCCTCTCTTGCTGCATCTGTAAAACCAAAAGAAGGCTACCATGGCAAAGCTCCTCGGCAATATCTTCAGGTTCCAACCGGGCTTGAAAATATTTACAATCTTGCCAGAGATATTACCGCCGGCAGGAAAACGCCGTTTGATAAGGCCGCTGCAATAGAAGGATATCTTAAAAAAAATTATCGCTATACATTAACCCCAGGCAAAGGCGCAGGCAAAAATCCTGTAGAGGATTTTCTCTTCTATACAAAAGCAGGCTATTGCGAGCAGTATGCAACCGCCATGGCTGTAATGCTCAGAACCATCGGCATACCCAGCAGGCTTGTGACAGGTTTTTTGCCGGGCGAATGGAATAATTTCGGGAATTACCTCATCATCCGGCAGAGGGATGCGCACTCATGGGTAGAAGCGTATATGCCGGGTACCGGCTGGGCGACCTTTGACCCAACGCCTTCCGCTGAAACTGTTGGAGGGATCCCGCCGGCAACCCCTCTCATCGCTCTGTATATTGATTCAATCAGGTGGAGATGGAACAGATATATAATAAACTATTCTTTTCGGGATCAGCTCAGACTCGCCAGGGCCTTGGAGGAAAAAGGGCGCTCATTGCTGTCAAGCTTAAGATGGAGCGCACTCAGCCGTCAGCTGCCGAATGTCGGCAGCCGGCAGAAAAAACTCCTTTTCTCATTTGTAGCGCCAATAACCTTTGTTCTCATACTCATAGCTGTAATGTGGATAGCCAGAAAATCAGGAGACAAAGCCCGCTGGCCCAGAATCCCTCGCTTTTACAAAGATGCGCTCACATTTCTGGCAAAAAAGGGAAAGATAAAGAGGCCCGGTGAAACTGCGCTGGAGTTTGCAAAAATGGTGAACAGGGAAGAGGTTATGGCCCTGACTGATATTTATTACCATGTAAGATTCGGCGGATATGAACCGACGGATGCAGAAAAGGCTCAGATAGAGGCTTATGTAACTACCATGAGAAGGGCGTAAAGGTCATCAACTTTTCTTGAATAGTGAAACCTTATTCCCTCCGCTACGGAATGCAGACTGAACTGCCTGGCTTATGTTCAGCATCAACTCGTTCTGCTCCCTGCCGTCCACAGGAAATCCGGCAACGCCGATACTGATGCTTATCTTTGCATTTCTCCTTCCGTCCGATGACGGGAATGCGTGGTTTCCCGCTCTGATCCTGAGCTTCTCCGCAACTATGGCTGCGGCCTCTTTTTTAATGTTCGGCAGCACAACAAGGAACTCATCTCCCCCGTATCGTATCACACAGTCAGCCTTTCGTATATTATTCTCAATCAATCGGGCAAGCTCAACAAGCGCTTCATTGCCAAGGAGAAAACCATCCTTGGTATTATACCCCTGCAGATTATCCACATCTATCATCATCATGGCAAAATGCAGCCCATATCTCTTGCTTCTTGCTATCTCCTGCGCTATCCAGTGGTTAAAATACCTGTGGTTGAATATGCCGGTTAACGGGTCTATCATCTTTGCCCTTGCAGGATATGCCAGCTCGAGTTTTTTGATCTCATTCAAAAGATTATGCTTTGAGAAATGCGCCTTTTTTAATATGTTGGCTATATTGTCCCCGAGCTTCGCCTTGTCATCCGAAGTGATATCTTTGGCAGTAAATATCAAAATAGGTATATCTTTTGCCGTCGGATGTTTTTTTAACTGCTCTAGCACATCAAAACCGCTTACCTGAGGCATCATTAAATCGAGGATTATCAGGTCCGGATCTCTTTCTATTGCAAGGGCAATACCCTCTTCGCCGTTTGCAGCCTTGAGAACCCCAAAGCCCTCTTTTTCCAAGATGTCGTTCAAAAGCTCCAATACCTGCGGCTCATCATCTATAGCCAGAATGCTGAATGGGTGTCTTTTTACCTTTGTCATAAAGCTGAGTCTGCCCAGGGCGCTGATAAGCTTCTCCTTATTCACGGGTTTTACCAGATAATCGACAGCGCCGAGGCTAAAACCAAGCTCTTTATTATTGGCAGCAGAAACTATAACTACCGGTATGTCGCAGGTATCGGGTGATGCCTTTAATTCCTTTAATACCTCCCATCCGTCTTTCTTTGGAAGCGTTATGCCCATGATGATGGCAAACGGCTGCGTCTGACGGGCCTTTTCCAACACCTCTATGCCGTCGGCTGCCACATCAACAGCATAACCGTTCTGCATCAGATATACTTTGATAAGCTCATTCAAGTTTTTCCCCTCGCTGGCAACCAGTATGGCGGTTGATGATTCAGGACCGGGCTGCTGAAATGGCTGAATATGCTTAATATGCGCGGTTTCGCGCTCGATAGATTGCGCTTCCTGCGGGATAACAAAGTTGAAGGCAGCGCCTTTGCCGTATTCGCTTTCCACCCATATTCTCCCCTTGTGCAGCTCTACAAGTTTTTTTGTCAAAGCAAGACCAAGACCGGTGCCGCCGTATTCTCTGGTGATGGACGGATCGATCTGGACAAATTCCTCAAACATCTTTGGCATATCCTCGTCTTTTATTCCAATGCCGGTGTCTTTCACAGAGACATGAAGGCTTCTTTCCTTAATAGCGTCTTTAAACTCCTCTCTTATATCCCAATCAAGAGTTATCTTGCCATTCTTTCTGTTGAACTTTACCGCATTGGAAAGGAGATTGAACATAACCTGTTTGAATTTCGGTCTGTCGAGCTTTACGATGGGGGATACTGGCGTAGTTTTGCTCTCAATACGAATATCTTTTTTATCTGCCTGGGGCCTGATGTTTCCGAGAACCTCGCTTAATACATCCTCGAGAGGAAACTCCTCTAAGAAAAGTTCAAGCCTGCCTGCCTCTATCTTTGACAGATCTAATATATTATTGATGAGATGCAGCAGATGGCCGCCGCTCGTGAAGATATAGTTGACATACTGAGCCTGTTTTTCATTCAATTCGCCGAATGATTTTTCCGTCAGGAGCTCGGAAAAACCCATAATGGAGTTCAGCGGGGTTCGGAGTTCATGGCTCACATTGGCAAGGAATTGGGACTTCATCTTGTTGGCCTTGACAAGCTCCTCATTCAATATCTCCACCTCCTGCTTCTTTCTGAAGAGTTCCTCGTTTGCTGCCTTTATTGTATCTGTCCGCTCCTCCACCCTTTTTTCAAGGGTGGCATAATAATATTCAATATGCTCCACCATGCTGTTGAACTCTGCGGCAAGCTCGCCTATTTCATCTTTTGACGCAACAGCCACCCTCTCTTTCAGATTTCCGCCTGCTATCCTCTTGGCAGACCTTTCCAATGCCTCTATCGGCTTCACAATAGAACGGCTAAGCATATACCACAGACCTGTGGCTAATATTATGGCCAGGATAGTCGCGCCGATGGTCGCCCATGTAATGATCCTGGAAAGATATCCTGCCCTGCTATATTCGCTGGATGATGAGTCTTTTGCTTCTGCTATAAGAGCCTGCAGGGTGTCCATAGCGGTTTTAAATTTCGTTGTGCCCTCATTCGTTAGCATGGCAAGGGCTTTAACGTCTGCATTGTCCTGATAGGCAAGTTTTATTGCCTCATCCCTTACGGTTATATATTCAAGCCACTCCTTTTGAAAAGATGTGAATAATGCCGCTTCCAACGCCCCTTGTTTTCCTATCTCAGCTCTGAGGTGCTCTGCAAGAGTCTCCTTTATTTTTTTATCATGCTCAACCATGGAACGTTTCAAATATTCCTTGGAACTTTTGTCATTGCTGACGACATAAAAATAAGCCTCCTGTCTGGTTGTAAGCAGTTCCTTCTCCACGGTTTTGAGGGTGTCTTGCCTAATGAAGAAGTTTGTATAAAGCTCTGTGGTAAGCGTTGCAATCTCCCTGGCATTGTAAAGCCCCACCATGCCGCCTATTCCCATCATGAAAAGAAGGAATAAAAACACGACAGCGATCTTTTCAGATATTTTAAAGGAATGAAATATGTTCCTCATATCCTGCCCCTATAATATAGTAAACGCATAAAATATTGTTACAGGTAGTCAAGGTTTTAGCCTCGCTATAAGCGACCCTAAAGGGTTGCGCTATAAATTATAATAGCCTTTTTAAGCCTGTTTTTGCAAGTAATTATAAGACTTATAAGACTTATAGGTCTTATAAGACTTATAATTATTCCAGCTCTCCCCAATTTCTGCCGGCCTGAATATCAACCTTTACAGGCACAGACAGTTTGGCTGCCGTTTCCATCTCTTTTTTTACGAGACCCTTCATCAATTCTATTTCTTTTTCCGGCACCTCAAAGATAAGCTCATCGTGAATCTGAAGCAGCATTCTTGATTGAAGATTTTCGTTTTTTAATCTTCTGAATATATTTATCATTGCGACTTTTATGATATCTGCCGCTGTCCCCTGTATGGGAGTATTGATTGTTATCCTTTCGCCAAACCTTCTTATCTGTTCGCTCTCGCTTCTAATCTCCGGCACATGCCTGCGCCTGCCAAAGAACGTTGATACATAGCCCCTTTCCATTGCCTCGCTAATGGTTTTATCTATGAATGCCTTTACTCCCTTATAATAAAGAAAATAATCATCTATATATCCCCTTGCCTCATCCTGAGATATGCCCAGTTCTGCGGCTAAACCATAAGCCCCCATGCCGTAGATAATGCCGAAATTTATGGCCTTAGCCCTCCTCCGCATCTCCGACGTAACAAGCTCCGGCTGAACGTTGAAGACCTCTGCCGCTGTCCTTGTATGCACATCCTCGTCTTTTTTGAACGCATCTATCAAAAGAGAGTCTTGGGAAAAATGTGCGACAATCCTGAGCTCTATCTGCGAATAGTCAGCAGATAAAAATAACCAGCCCTCATCAGCAATAAATGCCTGCCGGATTCTCTTGCCCAATTCTGTTCTTATGGGGATATTCTGGAGATTAGGCTCTGAGCTGGAAAGCCTGCCTGTGGCTGTAACGGTCTGATTAAATGATGTATGAATCCTCCGGGTCTTCGGATTTATAAGCTCCAGCAGGGCATCCACATAGGTTGATTTGAGCTTTGAGAGCTGCCTGAAATTTAAAATCTCGGCTGGCAATTCATGCTGAGCAGCAAGGATATTTAAGACCTCCTCATCCGTGGAAAATCCTGTCTTCGTCTTTTTTACCGGTTTTAATTTGAGTTTGTCAAATAAGACTGCCGCAAGCTGTTTAGGCGAGCTTATATTAAAGTCTGCTCCGGCAATTGTATAAATCCTGTTTTTCAGAATCTCAATCCTGCCTTCCAATTCTTTTGAAAGGTTTACAAGATAGTCTCTGTCCACCTTAATGCCGCTCCGTTCCATTTCCGCCAGAACCTTGGCCAATGGCATCTCCATTTCGTTAAAAAGTTTTAAAAGCCCCTCTCCTTCCAGTTGCGGCAGCATTTTCTCGGCAAGCTGACACACCGCATCGGCCTCGGCGCAGGTCTCTGCACAAACAGCATCCAAATCTTGACCCTTGACCCTTGACCCTCTGACCCTCTGACTCTTTGACTCTCTGACTCTTATTTGACGGCCTAATTGTTCATACGCAATATCCTCCAGCGTATGGCTTGACCGCGAAGGATTTAAGAGATACGAGGCAATGCCGGTATCAAAATACACACCCTTCATATCAATGCCATGCTGTTTAAAAAACAGATAAACGTTTTTTATATCAGATGACATTTTTTTTATGCCTTCATCTTCAATCATCGGTTTGATGATCTCAAGGATAGAGCGCGCGGGTAGGAGCGGGGCTTGTCCCCGCCCGTCATCATCAATTGAAACATAAAACGCCTGATGCGGTTTTAAACAAAAGGCAACCACTGAAGAAGTTGAGAGTTGGGAGTTCGGAGTTGGGAGTTGAGAAAGAGATGTGTTGAAGAGTTGAGGCTCATTACTCCCTGATTCTCTGATTCTCTGACTCTCCGACTCTTTGACTCTTTGACTCCCTGCGGGCTTTAAGCAGGTCTCCGAACTCCGAACTGTCATCACAGCAATCGCAGCGCCCCCCGCCTGTTTTATCTCCGCCGTCAATTTCTTCAACGCGTCTCTATCTGTTACGGCAGTGTATTCACCCTTCTCCTCCGCAGGTTCTTCCTGAATAATCTCTTTTAATAACTTGCTAAACTCCAGTTCCTTGAGCAGCTCTTTGAGCCTTGAATAATCAGGCGGCTTTACCGCAAGCTCTTCAAATGTATAAGCTACAGGCGCATTCGTATCTATGACGGCAAGCATTCGCGAAAGACGCGCATCTTCCGCATATTTTTCTAATTTCTCCCTAATCCCTTTTTCTTTCACCTTGTCAATATTGGACAAAAGATTTTCAATGGTTCCAAACTCCCGTATTAGCTTCACCGCAGTCTTTTCGCCGATTCCCTTCACCCCGGGTATGTTATCCGAATCATCTCCTGCAAGGCCCATGATCTCCACAACCCGATCAGCCTCCACACCGAACCGTTTCCTCACCTCTTGAACGGAAAATCTCTTATCCTTCATGGTGTCAATCATGGTGGTGTTTTCATCTATGAGCTGGAGCATATCCTTGTCCGCCGCTATGATTATCACCTCTATATTTTTTTCTCTCATGTGCCGGGATAACGTGCCGATAATGTCATCGGCCTCATATCCCTGCATTTCAAGGGCAGGGATATTAAACGCCCTTACCAATTCTTTTATATACGGTATTTGCGGCTTGAGGCTGTCCGGCATCTCAGGCCTGTGCGCCTTATACTCCTCATACATCTTATGCCTGAAGGACGGCCCCTTGACATCAAATGCAACAGCTATATGGTCTGTTTTGAAATCTTTTATGACCTTTAACAACATTTGAGCAAAGCCATAGATGGCATTGGTAGGAAGCCCCTTGGAATTGGAAAGATGGGGAATGGCATGAAATGCCCTGTAGATATACGAGCTGCCGTCTATAAGGAGGAGCTGTTTTTTCATAAACACAATTCAAACGCATTTTTTATCAATTCTATTTCCGGTTTATTTTCTGTCATACTAATCCCGACGACATCAAATCTGGCGGGATTATTATTCAGTTTCTTCTGAGTCAAATATGCCAGAGCCGCCTTTGATAATTGTCTTTGCTTTCTTGAGTCTACCGCAAGTTTTGGAGGGCCAAATTTATCGCTTGTCTTTGTCTTCACCTCTATAAATGCCAGTGTCTTGCCATCAATGGCAATAATGTCTATCTCGCCGTATCTGTTTCTAAAATTGGTTTCCACAATACGGTAGCCGTTTTTCCTGAGAAATTCAGCGGCCAGACCTTCCCCTTTTTTGCCGACACTAATCCTTATGAATGTCACTTAAGATATTCCTTTACGCCTTTGAATGTTTTTCTGTGGATTGGGGAGGGACCGAAGCATTTTATCGCTTCAAGGTGTTCCGGCGTTCCATAACCTTTATGTTTTATGAAATTATAGTTTGGAAACATAACGTGGTATGCATCCATTATGCTGTCCCGCGCGGTTTTGGCCACTATTGAGGCTGCGGCTATGCTGACGCTTTTGGAATCGCCTTTTACAACAGACTGTTGTTGAACGGATGTATGTATCGGAAATTGACCGTCTATCAAAATAAAGTCAGGGAAAGGATTGAGTTTGTTGACGGCATCGGTCATTGCCTTGAGCGATGCTCTATGGATATTGATTGCCTCTATCTCATCCATCCAGACGATGCCGATGCCAACGGATACAGCCTCGAGATAGATGTCTAATAGTATGTTATCCCTTTGTGAAGGAGAAAGGGCTTTTGAATCTCTTATGCCCAAATGAAGAGGCGGTGGAAATTTGAAAATAACCGCTGCCGCAACTATCGGCCCTGCCAGAGGCCCCCTGCCTGCCTCATCTGCTCCTGCAATATACACGCAGCCATTTTTAAAGGCCTCTTGTTCGTAGGCATCCATGATAAACAGTCTACAAGTCTACAAGTCAAATAGCCTACAAGTTTAAAAACTTTTAGGCTCGTAGGCTAACAACTTGTAGGCTGTCTTTACGCTTCTTCCTTAATCCTTGCCGCCTTGCCTTTCAGATTTCTCAGGTAAAACAGCTTTGCCCTTCTGATCATGCCTTTGCCAACTACCTTTATGCTCTCGATGGAGGGAGAATTCAAAGGAAATGTTCTTTCCACGCCGACCCCGGAGGCAATCTTTCGCACGGTAATGGTTAACCTGACGCCATTGCCCCGCTTTCGTATCACCATACCCTCAAACGCCTGTGTGCGCTCCTTATCTCCCTCTTTAATCTTGATATTCACCCTGACGGTATCACCGGGCCTGAATTCGGGCATATCGGTGCGTAAAAAATCTCTTTCAATATTTGCTAATGGATTCATAACCCCTCCCCTTTTTTAAATTCCTAAACAAATAAGTCTTATAAGCCTTATACGACCTATTTTTCTTTTTCTTTTTCGGTCAACTGAGCTCTTTCCAAAAGATCCGGCCTCTTCTCCATGGTTCTTTTTATTGATTCCAGCCTTCTCCATTTTTTTATCTCCTGATGATTGCCTGACAACAAAATATCCGGGACACTGAGCCCCCTGAAACTTTCCGGCCTTGTATACTGAGGATATTCCAAAAGCCCCCCGGAAATTCCGAAAGACGAAAAAGAATCATGTTTTGCTGAAACATCAGCGCCGAGAACTCCCGGAACAAGTCTTGATACTGCGTCGACAATTACCATGGCAGGCAGCTCTCCTCCGCTCAATATATAATCTCCAACCGATACCTCCCTGTCAACGACCAATTCCTTAACCCGCTCATCCACACCTTCATATCTGCCGCATATAATCACGAGACTCTTTGCAGCGGAAAATTCAGCGGCCATCTGTTGATTGAACTTTCTTCCCTGGGGCGTGGTGAGAATTACCTCTGCATCCTGATTGGAGCCTGCCTTAACCGATTCAACCGCCCTTATGATAGGCTCTGCCTTCATGACCATCCCAGCGCCGCCGCCGTAAGGATAGTCATCGGTGGTTCTATGTTTATCAGCGGCAAAATCTCTTATATTGCGGATGTGAATCTCTATGAGCCCCTTTTGAATCGCCTTCCCCAGTATGCTCTGTTTGAGGGGCGATTCAAAAAAATCAGGAAAGATGGTCAGTATGTCAAAGCGCATATTGAATACAGGCTATAGGTAATGGGCAATGGGCAATGGGCTATAGGATTAGAAATTCTAATATCCAAATTACAAATTTTAAATTTAGAATTTCGCCTATTGCCTATTGCCTGCTTTTGGCAAAAGCCCTTCCAACAAATGAACCGTCATCTTCCCTGAATCAACATCCACCTTTAAAACCACATCACGGGTAGCGGGTATTAATATCTCCCCCAAAGGACTTTTTACCGCATACACATCATTGCTGCCGGTCGAGAATATATCGGTTATAACGCCGATTGCCTTCCCCTTCTCTGTTACAACCTTCATACCGTGCAGCTGAAAACTATAATATTCTCCTTCAGGAAGCAAGGGAATATCCGCCTTATCTATAAAAACATCGAAACCTACCAATTCACCGGCATGATTCCTGTCATCATACCCATTCAATGAGAAGAGGATAACCCCTTTATGAGGTCTGTTATTCTTCACCTCGCAAATCACGGTATGCCCTTCTTTAAAAAGATGGAGTTTTTTCCACGGCTTTTTATCGCAATCACCATAGGGGAGTATCTTCACTTCACCGTGAATGCCGTGAATGCCTACTATCTTGCCGACTAAAAGGAGTTTATTTTTATTCAATTATTTCCAGCACTGCCCTCTTTTTTATCTTTGTTGACGCGGCAGTGAGGATTGTTCTAAGCGCCCTGGCTGTCCTTCCCTGCTTGCCGATAACCTTTCCTAGGTCTTCCTTGGCAACAGCCAGCTCAACAACAGATGTATTTTCCCCTTCAACCTCCGTCACCTTGACCTGTTCTGGATGATCCACAAGGGCCTTTGCAATGCTCTCAATCAGATTTTTCATTTTTCCACCTCCGGATTAAAATCAGCAGACAGCAAACGGTAGACAGTAGAAAGGAAAAGCAAAGTGTGCCTACTCCTGCTTCCTGTCTACTGTCTACTGTCTGCTTGTTTCAGCTTGGCCAAAACGCCCGCTTTATTTAAAACCTTTCCTACAGTTTCACTGGGGATAGCTCCTTTCCTGAGCCATCCCAATACAGCATCCTCTTTAATCTCTGCCTTGGCCGGATTCTTTGTCGGGTCGTATGTCCCCACGATTTCAAGAAATTTCCCGTCTCTTGGAGCATTGGAATCCGCAACCACTATCCGGTAGAAAGGCTTCTTCTTTCCACCAAGCCTTGTAAGCCTTATCTTTACTGACATTTTACCCTATACCTCCTTAAAATCTCAAACCTAAAGGTTTGAGTTACTGTAACTCAAGGCTTTAGCCTTGAAGTTTTAAAACGGCAAAAGCCCTCTTCCGCCAATCTGTGGCAATCCGCCTTTGGAAAATCTTTTCATCATCTCCCGCATTTGAACATACTGTTTGACCAGTTTATTCACTTCCTGAACAGATGTGCCGCTTCCCTTTGCAATCCTCTTTCTCCGGTTAGCGTTAAGGATGGTATGGCTGAGCCGTTCCTCTTTTGTCATGGAGTTTATGATAGCCTCTATCCTTACCAGGCCCTTTTCATCGGGTGTAACACCGGATTTTTTCTGCATCTCTTTAAAACCGGGAACCATTGCAAGTATGCTCTCAAGGCTGCCCATCTTCTTTATCTGGCCCAATTGCTCCCTGAAGTCCTCCAGTGTAAAGGCGTCTTTTCTTAACTTTCTCTCCAGTTCCTTTGCCTTTTTTTCGTCAACAACTTCCTGCGCCTTTTCTATGAGCGTAAGCACATCGCCCATGCCAAGTATCCGGCTCGCCATCCTGTCAGGATAAAACGGCTCTATGGCGTCTATCTTTTCTCCAACACCGATAAATTTTATCGGCTTGCCGACAACAGCCTTTATGGAAAGGGCAGCGCCGCCTCGTGCATCGCCATCCAGTTTTGTAAGTATTATACCGGTAATTCCAACTGCCTCATTAAACCCTTTTGCTGTATTCACTGCATCCTGGCCGGTCATGCTGTCCGCAACAAAGAGAATCTCCTTAGGATTAAGAATGTTCGTGAGATCCTTCAACTCCCCCATCAATTCATTATCTATATGCAATCTTCCCGCTGTATCTATAAGGATGGTATCATAACCTTTAACATCAGCAATCCTGCGCGCTTCCTGACATATAGCTTGCGGTTTAAGGTCAGCGTTAGCATCAAAGACATCTACATTTATATCATTGGCAAGCTTTTTAAGCTGAAGCACGGCTGCAGGCCTATATATATCCGCCGGAACCAGGTATGGATTCCTGCCTTTTGACTTCAGGTGCCTTGCGAGCTTGGCAGCAGTTGTGGTTTTGCCGGACCCCTGCAATCCGACAAGCATGATTACTACAGGCGGTTTTGAGCCAAGGTCAAGACCGTGAGAGCTCCCGCCTAAAATCTCTACCAGTTCATCGCTGACAATCTTTATAAACTGCTGTCCAGGCGTAAGGCTTTCCAGCACCTCCTTGCCGATTGCCTTAGCCCTTACCTTTTCAGTAAAATCTTTGACAACGGTAAAATTGACATCAGCCTCCAGGAGCGCCATCCTGACATCCTTTAATGCATCCTGGATGTTTGCCGCGGACAAACTTCCCTGCCCCCGTAGCCTCTTTATGATTATACCTAGTCTGTCGCTTAAACTTTCAAACATACTCAAAAGGTTTTCTTAATGAAAAAGAGCCTGAGAAAAAAGTTTTGAATATGTAACGATATAGGATAATTACATATATTGTCAAGGTTTTTTTAGATTTATGTTAACAGCAACCAAAATGTCCTCCTTATGCTGATGGGTCTGTGGCAGTGTTTCATGGTCCCCGCAAGCTTGCTGATTATGACTTCAAAGGTCAATTGAAGGAAGGCCAATTGAAAATAGAAAGTTAGAAAGTTGAAAGTTATAAAGTTAGAAAAAGGAAAGAAGGAGGACGGCTGTGTAGAGCCGGGCAAGGTCGGAGAGACATGGGCAGGAAAGGCGCTTCGGGCTGCGCCCTCCGCGCCTTTCGTGCCGAATCAAGAAGCGGACATTTTATTTGTTGTAAAAGGGGATATTTGTATTTGTTGACGACAGGGGAAAATGGGAAGGGAAAATACCTGCCGCAACAGTTAAATGCACTGCTCTAAGCAGTTAAACACAAAAACGTCAAAAATGCAGTTTTAGGGATAGGCCGACGGTCTCAAATCCGACTAAAGCGGGATTGGGAAGACAGGCCAATAGCTGCAAACTGTCCTTTTCTACGGTGTCCAGAGATACATAAATCTTACACCGAGAAAATCCATAAAACTGCCGGCATCTATATTCACAAGATTTATTGTATTGGGCATATCCCAGGCTGAGTAGACATTGCTCCTGTAAGAGCCCGGCCTTGCATAAGTTATAATGGCAGCCTCTTTAATGCCTGCCTCGCTTTTGGCAATCTCTATGGCGTCGTCAAGATAACCGATGCGGTCAATGAGTTTTAAACTGAGTGCCTGTTCGGCAGTATAAACCCTGCCGTCCGCAATCTTTTTAAGCTCTTCCTTTGAAATTTCCTTTCTCCCCTCAGCCACGGCATCGAGAAACCTGCCGTATAAACTATTTATAACCCCCTTCAGAATCTCCCTCTCCTCCGGTGTCATCGGCCTTAAGGGAGAACCTATATCCTTTTTATCCCCTGACTTTATGGTTTCATTGGTGATGCCTATCTTTTCAAGAAGGCCGCTGGCATTGATCATATATGCCACTACGCCGATGCTTCCGGTAATAGTTGTCGGATGCGCCGCTATCCTGTCAGAGGCTGCCGCTATGTAATATCCTCCTGACGCCGCCACATCCATCAGCTCGGCCACAACAACCTTTCCGGTCTTTTTCTTAAAGTTCTTGATTTCGTGATTGATGATATCGCAGGTAGTCACAGTTCCCCCGGGGCTGTTTATCCTCAAGACAACCGCCTTTACCTTTCTATCTTCCGATGCCTTGTCCAGCTCCTCCTTTATCCTCGCTGTAAGACGCGGCATGGTTTTAAGCCCCATAAAATCCTTCTCTTCCTTATCCCATATCATGCCTGATATATCCATGATCAGAACCTTGTCTGTTCCCTTGCCGCCTACTACATATTCCGTCAGCGGCCCAACCTTCGGAATATTTATACTCACGCAACCAGTAATAAAAAAAGTGATAGCAAAGACAATAAAAAATACCTTTTTCATAGCGTCCTCCTCTCAAACCGCTGAAATTGAATCCCCGCTTGTGCGTTAATTATATCCAGCATTTCTTCGCTTCGCAACAAACATCTTGTAATAATTAATTTTTTGAGGTAAGAATTTAATTTATTCCGAGAGAATATACCGGATAAACTACGCTGGAGGTGTAAGAATGAAAAAGATATTACCAGTTTTTTTGTTCATGGCAGGATGGCTCGTATTTGCCGGCATGGGCAAGGCCCCTGAAGGTGAAATCCCGAAACCGGCAATTGATTTCACAGCAACCGTAATAGATGACCAGGGGATTTCCACAAAGTGCAGCCTGGTAAGCTGGGAAGGGCAGCTCTTTTTTATCGGAACCAGAGGCAAAGGCACGGTGAGCATACCGTTTGAAAAAGTCAAGAAGGTGGCATTTGTCGGCGAATCAAGCGGCAACAAAAGAGATGCTCAGGTAACGCTGCGCAGCGGTGAGATAGTGGCGGTTTCATTTGATGGCGAGTCAAGATTTTACGGAACAACCACCTTTGGAACATATAAAATTACCGCAAAGAATATAAAAGAAATAATATTCGAATGAACCCCGTTAGACCACACCTTGTTTTCATATCTATCTTTGCAAGCCAGAATAATGGAGAATATTATCACTTGAAAGGGGGTCTGGCAGGGTGAAGACAGATGCGGAGATCGCAAGTTCTGCAAAGCTGCGGCGCATTCACAGCATAGCCCGCAGATTCCCCTCAAAGTATGTCATGCCTTACGGCCGTCACGCCGCTAAAATCAACGCTGTTTTGCTTCAAGATTTAGCAAATAAGAAAGATGGCAAACTCATTCTGGTAACATCCATGAGCCCGACTCCAAGCGGCGAAGGCAAAACAACCCTCACCATCGGCCTGGCCCAGGCATTCAAACTCTTAAAGAAAAAAGTTATAGCCTGCATACGGCAGCCGAGCCTGGGCCCTTTTTTCGGCGCCAAAGGCGGGGCAACAGGAAGCGGATATTCGCAGGTCTTGCCGGTGGAAGACATTAGCCTGCACTTTACGGGCGACGACCATGCGGTGGTCTCTGCGCATAATCTGATTTCTTCAATCATAGACAATCATATTTACCATGGAAATAAACTTGGAATTAACCCCGACCGGATACTCTGGAAACGGGTGTCGGATATAAACGACAGGGCGCTCAGAAAGATAAAGATTGATTTTAGCGGCAAAGGCGAGAGGCTCGAAGGATTTCACATATCCGCTGCATCAGAGCTCATGTCCATCCTATGCTTAAGCCGGAACCTTTCTGATTTAAAAAAGCGGATAGAAAATATCCTGCTGGCGTTCAATAATGATGGCCGTCCAATCCTTCTCAAAGACCTAAAAATTCAGGGCGCGGTAACAGCCCTTTTAAAAAATGCCGTTCATCCTAATCTTGTGCAGTCTGTTGAAGGCGCGCCTGTGTTTATTCACGGCGGGCCGTTCGGGAATGTCTCCCTCGGTTGCAGCAGCCTCATTGCCACAAAACTGGCATTAAAGCTCAGCGACTATGTTATAACCGAGGCCGGTTTTGCAACAGAGCTCGGCGCGGAGAAGTTTTTTGACATCAAGTGCCGTGTCGGAGGATTGAAACCATCGGCTGTCGTTATTGTGGCAACGTTCAAGGCGCTGCGACTGCACGGAGGGGCGAATCTGGAAAAACATATTGAGAACATCAGGAAATTCGGCCTGCCTTTCCTTGTGGCAATAAACCGGTTTAAAGATGATGCGGACGAAGATTTGAAGGAGATAATCGCCTTGCTTGAGAATAAAGGCATTCCTGCCTTCATATCAGATGTCAGAAACAAAGGAGGCAAAGGCGGGCTTGATATAGCCAAGGAATTGATAAAACTATGCAAAGCAAAAAATAATTTCAATTATATCTACTCGTTAAAACTGTCCATAAAGCAAAAGATTATAGCCATCGCAAAAGAGATGTATGGCGCAGACGGCGCAATATGGACAAAAGAGGCTGAAGATGACATAAGAACTCTTGAAGGCGCCGGCTATAAAAACCTGCCGGTCTGCATAGCAAAGACGCCCAAATCCATATCAGATAACCCTGACCTCATTGGAAGGCCGGAGTGCTTTAACATAACAGTCCACAGGGTTATGCCTGCAACAGGAGCGGGCTTTCTTATCGCGCTTTGTGGCAAAATTCTGTTAATGCCGGGCTTTCCTGAGCATCCTTTGGCGGAAAAGATTGAGGTGGATGGTCATGAGCATCTAAAAATATGTTAGAAAATAAGGTTCATTTTTGAGCCGCATGTATTGTTATCATTATATTTATATGCTATCTTTTTCACATGGAAAATATTTTAAATAAAATCGTCAAATATCTGTCCCATGAAAAGCCGGTAACAGCCGCCTGCCTCTTCGGCTCAACGGCAAAGGGAAAATCAACAGGGGAAAGCGATATTGACCTTGGGCTTCTGTTAAAAGCAGACTTTGACCTTGTTGCCAATTTTGATTACAAACTGCGGCTCATGGGAGAGCTTAAGGATATAACGGGCAAAGCGGTTGATGTTGTCTTTATTAACACAGCCGACCCTATTCTTCAATACGAAATCAGAAAGCACGGCAAGTTAATCTTTGAGCGGGACAAACAAAAAAGGATAGCGTATGAAATCCTCGCCAGAAAAAGGTATTTTGATTTTTTGCCGATGCATAAAAAATACATTGCCCGGATTATGAGCAAACTTTAAGGAGGGTTGTTTGGTAAATCAGTTAATAATGGAAAGACTTTTCAGTCTGATAAAAGGTTATCTGAATGATCTGAAGCCTGTCCGCGGCATATCATTTTCTCACTATTCAAAGGACATAAGACTCCAACGTTTTGTTGAACGGACGCTGCAAATCGCCATTGAAGCCAGCCTTGACATCGGCAATCATATAATCTCTGATGAGGGTTTCAGAGAGCCGCAGGACAACAGGGATATATTCAGGGTTCTTCGGGAAAACGGGATAATTCCGGAAGGCTTGCAAAAGAAACTCGAAAACATGGCCTCTTTCAGAAACCTTATTGTTCATTCGTATGCAAAGATAGACAATGAGATAGTCTTCGGTATTTTAAAGAAAAGAATGGACGACATGGAAGCTTTTATGAAAGCCGTGTCAAAAAGATTTTTTCGTTAATATTTAAAGCTCTTGCAAAAGTCCCAATTCTGTCATTCCCGCAGAGTTTCTGAGGCGGCGATGTTCTTCAATGAGTTTCTGAGCAGCCTCCCGCAGCAGCATGCTCCTGCTTTTATGTTCTTCCATTACGCATATGCCCTTTCTTTGCCTTTCAACTCATAAAAGATACCTTGAGGTTCTGATATTTGTTCTGACGCATCCATAATCTCTATGGACACGACCTTTCCATCCTTACTATAATCAATAATCACTCCATCTCTTACCTCGTCACTCTCAGAAACTTTCTCATCCCTGAAGATAATGCTTAAGGTATCAGTCTCTGGGTCAAATATTACTTTCATTTCATTAGCCTCCCTTCACCCAATACTTATCAATCTTGGATGTCTTGTAAGCGGTTATGACCTTAAATTCGTTTGATGATTCTATTCCTATCACCCTCAAAAGCATCTCCTGGCCTTCTGTTTCATCATGATATTTATTTTGCAATATAATCCGCCCCTTTTTAGAAAACAGTTTTTGCTGTGGATTTTCGATGACGGATTTTATAAGCCCCTCTGGAATATTTCTTCTGGCCGCTTCAAACCTTCCATGCCCTGTTATTATAATTCCCATATTTAAAAATCAATACTAATCTTCCACCGTCTCTTACTTTTTAGGCCCTTTCTCATTTCAAGCGGGTAATAACCTTCACTCTGCAGCCCGATAGGCTCTAATCTCCTCGGAAATCTGATCCTCAGAAATGCTCTTTGCCTGCGGAAGGTTCTGCGTTGCCCGGATTTAAAGGGCAACCCGGTCAACATCAAGTTCCCGGTATCTTTAACTGTAACGTACCTTTTATAAGCAAGCATAGTTCAACCTCCATTTCAAGTAAGCGTCTATTTCTGCCAATAATACCCTATATTAGGCACATAGTAAATATTTTTGCGCCTTTAAACACCTCAATAACTCTCCCGCCATGTCTCGGGCTTGGTGTTCTGTAAATTTTAATTTGCATTTTATGCAACCTGAAGCGTTAGTCCTTCAATCCTCGAAGCCCTCAGTTTTTCAACCCTGACATAAACTATTTTTTGCCCGGATTCCCTGCTATCCTCGGCAAGCCCCATATTTTTTTTTGCAAGTTCCTTATCGTATTCAGGAAGCAGCACTACCATCGCATTATCAGGTATCTTTTCTTCTACCTCGGGATGCTCCAATAAATACAGCTCAAATTCCGTAGAAAGCTGTTGATTTTTTCTGAATAACTCTTCCCTTGTCATCTTTTTATCCTCCTTAAATACCTCTCTTTATATCTTTCCCAATTTTCGTTTATATCCTTGTCAGATAATATCAATGCCTCATTTAAATCTGCCTCTCCTAAAAATATCTTCTCTTTACCGCCATCAGGATGCATCAAATCCTTATGAGCATATCCATGCGCAGTATCATATCTCACAATGGGCGCCTATTTATCTTCTATGAATGTTTCATATTGGACCACAAACTTGGTAATCCTGCCCTTTTCAATGATATGCTCGTGACGTTTTCTGTCTTTATCTGTAAGCATAAAGGTATATGTTTTCTTTGGCATGGGTTTTTTTATTATTCTATAGAGGTAATCTGTTTTCAATATACCATATCAATATATCTCTCGCCAATTGATAATAGGGAAAAATCTTTCAGGGGCAATGAAGACACGTTCATAAAGGTTTGACGGTGCTGCGCCGCCCCAGATAATTGAGACCATGCGCCGCCGATATTTTGTAACGTGTTCTCATATTTCAATGCGAAGCTGGAGCTTCTCCGTCAATTGCGTTCCCAAGCTGGAGCTTGGGAACGAGAGAAAATATGGGGAATGTCCCCAGCGTCCTCTAATAGACCTCGCGCCATCTGGTTATCCACATCTTTTTAATAGCGTCGGTATCGCTGGCTGAGTTGGTTTGTCCGCTGAGTGTGACGGTAGCGGTGTTGGTGAGCGTGCCAGTGGGATCGTTAGTCACGTTGGCGGTGATGGTGAAGGTTATGCTGCCGCCTATGGGCATGGTGGGAATAGTGAGGCCTGCGCCCTGCATTCCTGCCACAGTAACACTGGCAGGACAGGTTGCTCCACCGGCAGCGGCGCAGGTTACGCTGCTGACATTGAGATTGGCTACAACAGGGTCTGTGAAGACTGCGTTATTTACTACAGCTCCTGCAGTGAGGATGACAGTATAAGTTATGGTATCGCCGGGACTGACGAAGGCGCTATTATTGGTTTTGGTAAATAGCAGGACATTAACGCTCGACAAGTCATACACTGCCGGCATTGCTCCGGCGGCGCCGATGGCCGTTGCTGCGCCGCCGTCAGCGCTTACGGTGTAAAGCCGGGTTTGAGTTGACAGGGATAGAAGTACATTGCCGCTGTTGTCAAAGGCGATGCCATTTGCCACGTTCGGCAGGCCGGTAACAGCGCCGACGTTTTCAAAGGTGTTGGTTGCAAGATTGATTATCCACAGACGTTCAGTGGCCGCATTGCCGGCAGTGCCCTCACCCACAAAATATAGGGTGCCGTCTGCATCGAAGGCAATATCCCCGCTGCCTGCTGCAGGCGGAGTGACAGCAGGCAAAGTCATCGGAATAGCCGTAGTTGCGCCGGTAGTCGTGTTGATTGTATATAGATTATTGACTGCACTCGGCATTCCATACAATACTCCGGTAGTGGGATGACAGGACATACGTATCATGTCAAGACCCGTAGCAGCGCCGATAGTAACGGGCGCAACAGCCGGGGTGTTCGGGTTGAACTGGTATAGCTGGCCAGTCTGGTCTATAAAATACAACATGCCATCCGGGCACTGCGCCAGACCCGCAGCTCGATTAGCCAGCGGAAAAGGGGCGCCGCTGTATACGGTTGTGGCAACACTATCGGCAGGGTTAATACGTTGAATAGCAGCGGCATTGTTATTGATGGCGTAAATGGTAGACATGGTAGTAGGCTTCAGCGCAATTGTCAAAAAAGCGTTGATACTTGATGTGACGGTTGCTGTAGTATTCCCTGTCGCGCCCGCTGTTGCCCAAATGCCGTCCCACACCCCGAAGCCGCCGCCATTGCCTGAAGTTGTTCCCGCATCGGAGCGCTCGGCTATGCCGGTCAGGTTTGCATTAGTCTCCGCGCTGAACGCTGCGGCTGCCGAGTCGTTGTCACGTGCAACAGCCTGAACGATGAGCGTGTCCGGCACTGTGGTCGTGACGCCGGTCACAGTGACGGAAGTGCTGGCAACTGCCTTAACGCCGCCGCCTGTTACGTCCCATGGGTTGCCGTAAAGGATTACTCCCCGGTAAGTGATGATTTGAGCGTAGACATGATCAAAAAGAAGCGCTATGTCACCTACTTGATGCGCCGGCCATGCCGGACTGACTGCGCCTGTCCCGCTGAGTGCTGTTCCCGCTGCCTGGAACCATGGCGTTGCCTGCACCAGAGAAGCCGGAACAAGAAGCAGACTCAAAATTAAGAAAGCAAATTTTGTTTTGGTTTTCAATTTTTGGGTTTTCATGGTTTTAAACACCTCAATATAATGGTTTGACTGTGTCCTGCACCACCCTTTGAGCGCCTGAAATCACACCCGTGGATTCAGGAATCACGGTGATTTCAGACTGCCAGATGGTAGTGCCAGCCAAATGTTTGATAGTTCCCTTTTTATCTCCATCGTATGCCCTTCTTGTGCATCCGTTGGTCCCCAGACACGCCGTGCATGTTCCTCCGCAAGCACCTGTGCTGCTGCCGATGCCTGAATAAAAAACATCCTCGATATTGTCTTCAGTGCCATCATTTATTCTGATAAAGCCGGCGTCCGCAAAATTTGCGGTTGATGCCACGCATATTGTTGTGGCAGCCGTAGTGCACTTATCAGCTCTGGCGAGATCACGGGTTGCTATGGTTGTTGTCTTTGTTGTATCCCATGAATACATCAGTACAACCGATGTTGCGGGATGAGCAGCAGCAACAGTGCTGTCCCTTCCCCTTGTGCCTGTTGTGAATGTTGTTGCTGTCTTGCTTGTGAAACTTATCTTTTCACAGGTGTTAGATGATGTTAAGTCCGGCGTTGGATTGCCTGTAACACCGCACAGCATTATCCAGTAATTGGGTGAGTCTCCGGGGTTAGGGATAAACCAGTCTGTTGAAGACACATTAAGGGTTGGCAAAGGGCTTGTAACACCCGGGTCGGTAGTGACTGTAGGCACTGTTGTGGTGAATGAACCGCCTCCGAGAGGCTTGGAAGCAACAGCATAATTTGGGAAGTTATTTGTCTTTACTGCGTACTGGAGCCCCCCCTCTGCAATATATAACGCCTGCTCGGACTGAAGCTGATTCACCGACACATCGCTGCCTGTTGTAACCAGCGACACCAGCGCCGCGCCCATGACCGCAAGAATCAGCATGATAGCAATGACTGCTATTATGGATGCGCCTTTTTGATTTGAGATAATATTCATAGAGTATAAATCCTTATCGGCTTTCAACAGCCACTCTTCCACACCTTTCTTAACCATATACTACCCTTCCCTTTTTCACTATCTGAGAAATAAAACTATCACCAATCTCTAATCGTTCCTTAATTTCCTCAGGGGTATAAACAAGAATGTCTATTCCCACCAAACCATTCTCTTCCCTCACAATCCTTCTCACGGTCAATAGCCTTTCTCTACGCCTTTGATGTGTTTCTTTAATGATAAATAAATCCACATCGCCGGCTTTTTCAGATTCTCCCCATGCAGAGGAACCAAAAAGAATTATTTTGTTTGGTTGATAAAGGTTTTTTATCTTTCCGACAATGCTTTTAACTATTTCTTCTCGCTTCATCTCTTTCCTCCTTTTTGCCTCTAATCCATCATCCGGTATAGTTCAATACCCCTTCATATTTGACAGATAAACCTCAAGGATTACACCCATGACAGCAAGAATCAGCATGATGGCAATGACTGCTATTATGGATGCGCCTTTTTGGTTGAAAATAATGGTCATATTTTTTGCATGATTTCTTATGAGCGCACAATCATACTTATTTGTTTTGCGCTTTCAGGATTCATGAGCAGCAATATCCTGAAAATATTCAAATGCCGGTTCATATCGGATTCGCTTATTCCATTATTTCTGGAGAGCGACAGATATTCTTCAGCCGCCAGATCGCGCCACCGGAGAAGTTCCTTTCTGAACCCCCTGCGGGGATTTGACTGAATCGTAAGGTCTGTTAGATAAAGTATCCTTTCGTAACAGAGTGTTACGCCCTTTTTATCAAGAGGAGAGAACAACCTCTTTGCCCTGTTCATCTCGTTTGCAATCATAAGGATCTGCTGAACGGGTGAAAATGACGACCACCGCTCCACGGTGAGTGTTGCATGCTGTGCCATATATCAATCCTCTCCTCTCCCTATCAATGCAAAGGCTATCTCTTTAATCTTTTCCTTCAAATCTTCGCTTACAATTTCCATGCTGCTATTTCCCTGAGACGGCCGAATATTTATCAGGCTCGTATATTCAAGACAGCCTGACTCTCCTTTGCCCGGATAATAATTGGCGCCCCAGATATCTTTTTGTTCGCTTCCATTTTCAAGCAACAACTGTTCTCCATCCGCATGGAGCTCGCCGCCTATGGCAATCCGTCTCTGCTTCACATCAACGGTGAACTTCACCATATCCTTGAAGCCTTCGAGAGCAAGCCTTTTTAATTCGTTCTTATCTATTTTTGCAGTGAGCAGTTTTATATCGGACATAAAACTTTCCGTGTTCATATTTTCTTACGGTATGCACCCTCCGGTTATCCTCATATTTGGCAGATAGACCTCCTCATACTTCCGCAAAATCTCCCCGCCCTGCGTGCTGGTGATTTCAATGGAGAGACGGCAGATACTGCTGATCGTGAGCCCTATGGGAGCCGGACAGTTGGCTGCTGCCAACATACATTGGTTACTCTTGTTATAATACTGAATGCTCAGGGAGTTGACATTGTCCGCCAAAGTGTATTTGGTTGCGCAAGCCGAGTCAGGACACCGATACAAATTTGTGCCGGAAAGAGAGAAGGTAATGGAATTGCAATTCGTAAGGTCTCCGCTTATGTCGCTGAAGGTAAAGGATGTTGCCGAGGCCGCTGAAATACATGGGGCATTGGCTGCGGTTCTTGCCGTATTCCGTATCTCCCGCGCCATGCGCTCGATGCCGATCCTTCCGCTCTGGGATATGCCTTCGCGGGATGTCGCCTGGAACCATCCCTTTACCCCTTGAGACAGGGGAACGGCGATTACTGCGGCGACGATGCCGATGAGGATGATGACCATAATCATTTCTATGAGGGTGAAGCCTTTGTGGTTATTCATTTGGAAATACCTTTTGTTATTCCGTAGGGGCAGACCTGTGCGTCTGCCCACAGGTATTTTTATTGTAGGGGCGATTCTTGTAATCGCCCTTTGAGGCGAACACAAGGTTCGCCCCTACAAAAAATGCAATTTCAGTAATATGTCATCAAACTTACAAGTGTGGTTTTCTCATTGCTGGTAGTATCCGTTATATCCACCCGAATCCGCTTGTAGCATTTAGGTCCGGCAACACGGGTATTCAAGTCAGTTGCGTCAACATAACCTACCAAAACCTTCTGGCTATAACCCGGATACTTGCCGCTTATATCGTTACCTTGTGAATCTATGATTTTGGAATTATTCAAATTGTTGAAATCGTCTATATCATTGAAGGTTTGCCTTGTCTGACCATCAGTGCAATCAGAAGTATCAGATGAACAACTTGATGCATTACTGCAGGTTGAGTTAATAGTCGTGTTCTCATCCCACCTCTTTGACTTTATCTCCTCCATCAGCGCCTCTGCCAAAAATATGGCCGTCGTCCTCCTCTGAGGGATTGCGCTCTCTTTCACCCCTTGCATAAAGTATAACATGATTCCCGGCATGATGATGCCGAATATCACAATGACCATGATGATTTCTATGAGGGTGAAGCCTCTTTTATTCATGTCAATTAACCTGAACCATCCCTGTCTGTGTGGTAACCATGATTGTTTTTGTGCTGTCGCTGTAGCTGGCCGTAATGGTTGCGCCTGCGGAAGCGGCAGGATAGCACACGCCTGTGCTATATGGCCTGCCCAGAGAATCAAACTCAAGCGGGTTTACCGTGCTTGAAACGGTAACATATAAAAATTCGCCGCTTGTAAAACTGATGGTCTTAACAGGAGTCCACCCGCTTGTGCAGGCACAGGCGCTTGTGTAAGTAGCACAGGAATTAATTGTATAGCTTTTGCCGTCTCCCGCAAAATTCACCTGGCTCCTCTGCTGTGTCGTTGTTGCCCTGTTCTGCGCATATCGTATGTCGGATGCAATCTTCATAGCGGCGTTGCTTGCCTTTATGCCTGCCCAATACCGCGCAAACTGCGGCACTGCTACAGCCGCTATGACAGCAGCCACAATTATGACCAGCACAAGCTCAATGATTGTAAAACCCCTGTCATCCATAATGCAATTCTAATCCCTTTTTTCCTTTTGGTCAAGCGAGCGGTAGTCAACTGCCTTCCTAAACGCCGCCTCCGCCTCTTGCGGCTTGTTCTGCTTGAGAGAGAGAAGACCTATGGCATACCAGACATCTCCCTCCTTGCCCTTTTCCCTCAGGGCAAGCCGGTATTCCTTATGGGCGTCGTCATATTGTCCTATATCCTGAAGTATATTTGCCTTGAGGAAATGGGCGTAATTATTATTGCCATTTTTGTTGAGCAGCCAATCTATCTCCTTCAGAGCGCTGTCATATTCTTTATTCATCCTGTATGCTTCGCTGATTTCTATATGAGCCTCTCCATCATCCGGTTTTTCTTTAAGATATTTCTTGAATTCATCTATTGCGTTTTTGTATCGCTTCATTTCCAGATACAACACGCCAAGATTGTAGGTTATGCTCATATCAACCGGATCAAGCTCCCGCGCCTTTTTAAGCATCTCTACGGCAGCATCGCCTTTTTCTTTTAAATAAAATGTCCGGTAAAAAACCGCCATATTAAAATAGAGGTCGCTCCGGTATGGGCTTAAGGACTGCGCCTTTGTCATCTCCTCTTCCGCCTTTTTCAATATCAGCGGATCGGAAGAATATTTTGCCAGCGCTATGCCGAGGTTAAAGTGATAGCTGTCATCAATGGGATCCAGCTCAACCGCCTTGCTGAAAAATTTAACAGCCTTTTCATATTCGCCTTTTCCAAGAGATACCCTTCCCCGCGCATTATAAAGCCCTGCAAGATATGGGTCGGATACCCAAAAACATAAAAAAGCGAATATGCCTGCTGTAATGATATACAGCTTTTTCTTCCCCAGCAGGGTGAATATGCGGAAGGAGTTGAAATCTATCACCTTTGTTTTACCCCCACACCAAAAGTTTTGGTGTGGGGGGTTGCATAAGCCCAATACCCTTGCTGTGCTGGAGGTATAGGCAATATAACCCCAGAAGATAAAAAGGACGGCAGGGATGTATAAGTCAAAATCGCTGATAGTGTGGATGAGCATTAGAAATGCGCCAATCATGGTGGAAAGGAGCATGATGCGGTCTGTAGGGGCAGGTTTCAAACCTGCCCCTACTTTCAGACAGCGAAACCCTTCTCTGAAATAAAGATATATCAATATCAAAAATACTCCAACCCCGATAAGCCCCAGTTCTGCCCACAATTGAAGGTAGTCGTTGTGGCTGAAGTAGTGTTCCACATTTTGGTAAATCTGATTTTTATACTTTGAATAGATGGTATGAAAACTCCAGAAGCCGACGCCTCGTATGGGATGCCCTTGTATAACCTCCCATGTGCTTCTCCAGATATTCAGCCGGTCCTGTGTTGAGCCTGACAGCTCGGCCGGTTTGGGAGATAGAGACACCTTGCCGTTTCCGATAGGGGCGAAGAATATTAAAAGCACCGCCAAAAAACCTATGGCTAACAATACAAGTCTTTTTCTGGCAGGTGAAGCAAAGAGCCAGAAAAGCAGCAAGGCCGTTCCCACTGCCGCAGCAAGAAGTATCCACCTGCCGCCGGTGCCTGTGGCAAGGAGGGCTGCGAAGGCAAGCATATTTAAGAGAAAAAAGATAATCGCATTGCGTTTTGCCGCAAGATACAGCCACATCAAAACCGGCATGGTCAAGAGGAGATAGCCTGCAAAGGAATTTGGGGTAACAAACGCCGCCTGCGCCCTTCCTTCAAAATCGCTGCGGCCTGTAATGTATTGGTAGAGAGCAAACAGAGAAAACGCGGATACCGCGATTCCAAGAACAGCACACAACCCTTGCCATAACCTTTGTTCTGATATCAGAGGTCTTCCCTCAAGGCTAAAGCCTTGAGTTACACCTTTGTAACTCAAACCTTCAGGTTTGAGAAGACGATTACAAGAAACAAACGAAAGAAATGCCCCGTTTATTATCACGCTCGCCATTGTAAAAAAGCCGTATCTTGTGGACGGCGGATTTATGGTGAAGAGGTATGAAAGGGCGATAACAGCCAGAAAGAGAAATGAGACAATTGATAATGGCGATGCAGATATTTTTAAAACGCCTTGTTCAATAACCTGCCACAGAAATGAGAGGATGAGAATGTTTGTGCCGAGGAATATGAGGGTGAATGCCAGATAATTGCCGGGGCCTCTGATGAATGGGGTAAGGATAATTAAGGAAGCGTTAAAGATAAAAAGCCAGATTGTGTGAAATGATTTTTGCGTCATAAATAAAAAGGGCAGGCGGTTAACCTGCCCTTCGGCATTTCAGATAACAATGAGCAAGATTATCAGAGAATAGTCTTAATTATTTTGTCTTTGGGTTGTTACACCTGATGCGCTGCTATATCCCCAGCTGCTATACCTTGCAGTTGAACTTTTCCATCTGTACATTATACAAGTTGGATTGCTGGTAGAATCAACATTCCATTGCCCTTGTTGCAAGTTGGTGTAGGCGGTGCAAGTTGGACTAACTGGAGATAGAGAATACAGCCCGCTTACCACATTGTTGCCCAAAGGATTGGCTGGATAAGGGTAGACGCTATTGTAGGTGCCATTAACCGCCTGACTTGCCAAAAGCGTACTAATGCCGCTTTGTATGCCCCCTATTCCTCCATCCGCTGCCGCTTGATCTGCATTGCTTCCCAGATCAAAAAACCTCGGTAGCCGCAAGGATTCCCAGCAGCAATATGACCATAACCAGTTCAATCAGCGTAAAACCCTTTTGATTTTTCATTTGTTTTTCCTCCTTTTTGTTTTAATTTGCTATTCCTTGATTTCTAATGCAGTTTACCGATAAAATTATTTGCGGTTTTTAATATTTCCTTTACCGCAGTAACCGTATGCAGATTACCTCTGTAATATCCTGCAATATGTAATTCATCGTAGATATCATCAAACTCTCTTAACAGTTTGCCGTTATGAACAGACACATATTTTTGTAAAGCCTTTCTATATTCCTCTACCTTCTTCGGCAGTTCCTTTTTTGAAACCCCTTTTTTTAATAAGACTTCATTGATAGCCTCCAACACACCAAGATAAGCAACACCACATGCAGATTTTACATATTTAACATCTGCATACCGGTTATCTTCAATCGGAGATTTACCCAATATCCCCTTTGCATTCTCTAAATACCTTAAGGCCTCTCTTTTCATACCACCTTCCTTTTCTAACAGTTAACCACACCTTATTATAATTTTCAACCTCATTTATAATCCATCACCACCCTCCGTAACCCGGCGTTGAGCTTGCAACCTTGCCCAATCTTGGGTCGTAGTTATACGGATTGCCAAAGGGGTCAGTAATGTTTCCATTTTTATCCATTGATATCTTTTCCAGATATGTCCTGTCAATTATGATAGTGCCGGTTTGAACGGTAACGCCTGCATCCCCGGTCATCTTCTTTATAGCCTCTGGATCATGAAACGGGAGTATTATCTTTTCTTCCACCATCTGTTTCAGCGAATTTGGAAATCTTTTATTTATGACAAAATAAAGCAGAACAGATGTCCTTATATTGCCCAATTCGCTTATCATGGCATAGTCTTTTACAATCTTTGTCGCCCTTTGAATGTAGGTGATGGCGCCGATAATAAGCGCGCCGACAATAATAAGCGCCAAAAGCGTTTCAAATACTGTTCTGCCTTTGTTGTTTTGCATCAATTGCCTCCCTGACTACTGGGCATATTGTAACTCAAGGCTTTAGCCTTGAAAAAACTCAAACCTAAAGGTTTGAGTTACAGTTGCCGATTAATGTAATTGCAAATACTGTTCCAAAACACATAATAACTGTAACAGGTTGTAATTATTAGGTTTTTTAAAAACACAATTTTACTTCAATGTAATGAATGGGCAACTACTTACTCAATATCGGTAATATCTTCCTCGTCCAGCAAATTATATTTTTTCATTTTATTATAAAGGCTCTTCCTGCTTATATTTAAAATCGTTGCCGCCTCGCCTTTTTTCCATCTGGTTTTGATGAGGGCGTCTTTTATCATCTGTTTTTCAGCCTCTTCCGTAACTTGCCCCATCTTTGACCGCAGTGATGTTTCCGTATCTTCAACCCATCTGACATCTGACATCTGACTTCTGACTTCTTTTTTATTCAGCAAGTTTGCGTTTTCAAGCTCTCTTATGTTTCCCGGCCAGTTATAATCTATAAAAAGCTCCATAGCCTCGGAAGAGAGGCCTTTTATATTTTTATTAAATGTCCTGTTGTATTTATCTATGAAATGTTTCACGAGAATGGGAATATCTTCTTTTCTTTGCCTAAGCGGCGGAAGGTTGATGGAAACAACATTTAAACGATAATAAAGGTCTTCCCTGAATCTGCCTTCTTTTACCTCCTTTGCCAAATCCCTGTTTGTGGCTGCTATAAGGCGGAAATCCACAGTAATCGGCGCTGCTCCTCCAATCCGTGTAAATGTCCGTTCCTGTATCACGCGTAAAAGTTTTGTCTGTGTAGGCGGAGAAAGGTCGCCGA
>JACQEJ010000118.1 GCA_016200645.1 Deltaproteobacteria bacterium
CGGTAAAATAAATGCCCCTCTTTGACACTCTAATTAAAGAGTCTCCCGACCAAAAAGATGCACTTCAAAAATCTATACTGAAAAAGATAGAAGGAAAAACAGGACGCCCCATCATTGCTTATTTGTCAAGCTTTAGAGGCGAGGCGGCGATGATGTCACAAGAAGATAAATCGGCCATTGTTAACACGATAGTTGACCTAGAGAAAGGTAGTGGTATTGATGTTATTATTCATAGCGGCGGTGGATTTGCTGAGGCTGCTGAAATGCTCGCTCACATACTTCGTTCTGAATTTAAACATGTAAGATTTATAGTCCCACATTCTGCCAAGAGCGCTGCAACGATGCTCTGTTTAAGTGGTGACGAGATTCTCATGTATCCATCGTCTGAGCTTGGGCCAATTGATCCGCAAATTTCTGGGACTATAAGCGGCCCTGCCCAGTCTATCATAGATGGGTTTAATGACATTAAGAAGGTAGTTGAAAAAGACAAACGAGTGAATGGAGCGTTCATTCCGTTGCTCAACAAGATGGATGTGGCCACAATACAGAGATGCCAAAATGCCATCAATTACGGTAAGAAACTAGTAAAAGGATGGCTTACAGAATATATGTTAAATGGCGAGCGAGATGCTACCCAAAAAGCTGCATACATTGCAAAGTTTTTTAGTTCTCACAATAAACATTTGACCCACGGAAAGCCAATAAAACTTCATGACCTTCAAAAAATGAAACTGAAAGTAAGAAACATTTTAACAGACTTTCCTGACATAGCAAATGATATATGGGAATTTTACTGTAGATACGAGCTAATATTCCAAGAAAAATCCGCTATTGCTAAAATCATTATGAGTAAAAATGGACTGATTGTTCGTATAACACCGCAGTTGCAATTGCAATTTACACCCCCAACGATTCCACAACCTCCGACATCTAAAATAGAAAAATAGAAAAAGGGGACTGATTTATTTGCTCTTCTTCAGATTACTACTATTTTAGACGTAAAGGTTGGGTTGCAGAATAAATAGTTTTGGATTATAATAAGCACAAAGATTTTAGAAAGGAAATATCTTATGCTCAAGCAGACTATGCAGGGAGATAATTGCAAAATGTCAACGGTTATAATGCCGCTAACAAATGAGGGTTATATTACTCCTCTAATCATGCCGGAGAGATTTAGCAGCACTTCTACACCGAGTAAAGTTCCCCTTATTCCTACAGAACTTAATTCTGTAACCGAACCGAAGGCATTTCAAGAAAGCCATGTTGTTATTCAACTATGAAGAAGAAAATGACAAAAAATACAAAGAATTCATTAGAAATAAAAGAACGGTATCATCAAGAGATTATCGTAAAACCCGCCCAACGGCTATTGGAGGCTTTACTTAAAGCCGAAGCAAAGGAAGTATCTGCTCTTACAAAAACCCAAAAGGTTTCTACCGCTTCCCGATAAGTTCGAAAAACTCTTTCTTTGTAATTCCCATTACATCTGCCCATTCTTCAGCAATCAATTTTTTCTTTGCAACTCCATACCCGAAAAATCCCGCGCGCTCAAGGAATTGCAAAAACAGACGGCAGAGGATTTATCCGCCCTCAAGCAATCAATTCTTCATCAGGCATTCGACGGAATGCTGTAAGGTGTTAAATGATCCCGCAGTGCGGTAATTTGTTGATTTTCCAATGCTTCATTGATATAGTTATCAAATACCAAGAATGTTAAAAAAACAAAGAGTGCGTGATATATATTTAAAAAGCCAACAAGGTGAGCTTATGCCTGCAGATGCTCTAAACAAATTAAAATATCTGACGGATAAAAAGAAGTTGGCTGTTCAGAGGTTTGAAACCGCAGTCATGGATATGTTGTTGAATAATCTGATACTGCTGGAGGCCTTTGGTTCAAAGATACGGGGCGAAAGAAATCGCAGAGAGTGAATTGCTCAAGGCAAACAGATTTATAAAAGAGATTAAAAGCTATATTGAGAAGGTGGATGTTGCAAGGCTTAAAAAGTGAGGAAAAGTGACTGTTAGACTCTACGACACAACACTACGGGACGGCACACAGGCAGAGGATATAAATTTCTCTGTTGAGGATAAAGTGCGCATTGCCCAGAGGCTGGATGAGCTCGGCATCCACTATATTGAGGGAGGATGGCCGGGCTCAAATCCGAGGGATATTCAATTTTTCAAAGAGGCGAAGTCTGTAAAGCTATCAAATGCCAGGCTGGTTGCGTTTGGGAGCACGCAAAGGGCTGGTGTAAAGGCAAAGGATGATGCAAATATAAAGGCCCTTTTAAAGGCAGACACCGGCGCTATAACAATCTTTGGCAAGAGCTGGGACCTTCATGTAAAAGAGGCATTAAAGATATCGCTGGAAGAAAACATTGACCTTATCCATGACTCTCTTAAGTTTTTAAAGGAAAGGGTGGATGAGGTATTTTACGACGCCGAGCATTTCTTTGACGGCTATAAAGCAAATCCGGAATATGCATTAAAGACACTGAAGACTGCTGAGGAAGCAGGCGCAGACTGCCTTGTTTTATGCGATACAAACGGCGGGACACTGCCTGATGAGCTGATTGAGATTATAAGGGATGTGAAGCACCATATGACAGCCCCTTTCGGAATCCATGCCCACAATGATTCAGAGACCGCTGTTGCAAACTCCATCCTTGCAGTAAAGGAGGGGGCAGTTCAGGTGCATGGCACAATAAACGGCTTTGGCGAAAGGTGCGGAAATGCAAATCTCTGCTCCATTATCCCCAATCTTAAGATTAAGTTTGGCATAGATTGTATCAGCTCCGAGCAATTAAGAAAATTGAGAGAGGTATCCAGATTTGTCTATGAGTTGGCAAATCTGCCCCACAACAAGCATCAGGCATATGTGGGAGACAGCGCCTTTGCGCACAAGGCTGGTGTGCATGTGAGCGCAGTCCTTAAAAGGCCTGAAACTTATGAGCATATAAGACCGGACATGGTTGGCAATCATCAAAGGGTTTTAGTCTCTGATCTTTCCGGCAAATCAAACATCATTTATAAGGCAAAGGAATTTGGCATTGATATAAACAGTAAAGACCCGATTGTTCAGAATATAATCAAGACCCTCAAAGAGCTTGAGCATCAGGGCTTTCAGTATGAAGGCGCAGAGGCATCTTTTGAACTGTTGATGCAGAAGGCTATGAAGGCGAGGAAAAAATATTTTAAGCTCCTCGGCTTCAGGGTGATTGATGAAAAGAAAAAGGAGAGTGAGCCGCCATATGCTGAGGCAACGATAAAGCTTGAGGTTAACGGCAGGGTTGAGCACACAGCCAGCGTAGGAAATGGCCCTGTCAATGCCCTGGATAATGCGCTGAGAAAAGCGCTTGAGAAATTTTATCCTCATTTAAAGGATGTTGAGCTTCTTGATTTTAAAGTCAGGGTTTTGACCGCCGGAAAAGGCACTGCCGCATCTGTCAGGGTTTTGGTAGAATCAGGAGATGGAAAAGAAAAATGGGGAACCGTCGGCGTTTCAGAAAATGTGATTGAGGCAAGCTGGCAGGCGCTTGTGGACAGCCTTGAATATAAACTCTATAAAGATGGGAAGGCAAATGTCAAGAGGGGAAGAGGCAAACCTTGATAAGAAAGATGCAGATGGGCAGGCAAGGAACATTGCCCTCCTTATCATAGCCCTCTTCCTTTTCGTTATCTACTTCTGGAGAGAATTTTCCATCGCTCCCGAACGCATCCGGTTATCGAGTTCGCCTTTAAAAAAACAAACCATTGTTGAAATAGAAGAGCCTTCCGGTTTAAGCAGGGTCTATTCATTGCCGGAAGGATCGGAAATAAAAAACGGCTCAAAGATTACCCTGCATAAAGATGGCGCCATTGATGTCGGTTTGATGAGCGGAGAAAAGCATATCATCTTTTCCATCCCTCTTGATATAAATAAGGCTGCAGCGCAGGATTTCGAGGCCCTCCCGGACATTGGGCCAAAACTTGCTGAAAGGATTGTTGAGACAAGGGAAAGGCTTGGGGGTTTTAAGACGGTGCGAGACCTTAAGAGGGTAAAAGGGATAGGCGATAAAAAACTGAAAAAGATACAGGAATGGATAACCGTTGAAAGCAACGGCTAAAAAAACCGCAAGCATAAAATTTTCCTTGACAGCATGTTTTTTTTAGGATACAACTGTAGAAAAATAAATATAAATCTAAATCAAAATCCAAATATAAAAGGCTAAAGGTTGGAGAAAATCCTGCTGGAAGGCGAAGGACTCTTTTCTGCAGCCTCTCTAGCGGGAGAGAAAAAACTATGAAGACATCTCAAATATTGGAAAAGACAGGCATCCCGAGGCATAAACTCTATTACCTGGAGCAGAAAGGGTATATAACTCCGCAGCGCATTCCGATGGGAGACCTTGAGGCGCGGGAATACAGCGGCGCCGATGTAAAAAAGATAGAGCTTATATGGAAATACCTGAAAAAGGGTTTTAAGCATAAGGCTGCATATCAGAAGGCTATGGACGAGTTTGACGGGAGATCCGTTAAAAAGGGTAAATAGATGTTTCATTTTTCAATGGAGCGAAGCGACGATGGTGTATGAAAAGTTTTTCTATTTAAAAGAGAATCCATTTAGCATAACCCCTGACGCAAAATTTTTATATTTGAGCAAAAAGCATCAGGAGGCGTTGGACCTCCTTTTGTTTGGCATATCAGAGCGCAAAGGCTTCCTGCTGCTATCAGGTGAGGTTGGCACCGGGAAAACGACAATTTGCAGGGCGCTTCTCGATAAATTAAATTCAAAGGTGAAGAGCGCGCTGATACTGAATCCGCTTCTGTCTGACCTTGAATTAATTGGGGCTGTCAATGAAGACTTTGGCCTCAAGGCAAACAGATCATCCCTCAAGGAGCAGCTTGATATTTTAAATTCTTTTCTGCTGAAAAGGGCAGAGGACGGAGGAAATGCGGTTGTAATAATAGACGAGGCGCAGAATTTAAGCACGAAGACGCTGGAGATGATAAGGCTTCTCTCCAACCTTGAAACGGAAAAGATGAAGCTTCTCCAGATAGTTTTGGTTGGCCAGCCTGAGCTGCGGGAAAAACTTAAGCTGCCTGAACTCCGCCAGTTAAACCAGAGGGTTGTAGTACGGTGCCATTTGAAGCCGTTACATTTTGAAGAGACCAAGGCGTATATATTTAAACGGCTTACCATTGCAGGCGGCAAGGGAAATATAAGATTTACATCAACGGCGTTGAAATCAATATACGATGCGAGTTCCGGCATCCCCCGGCTGATAAATATCGTGTGCGATAGGGCATTGACAGCGGCCTTTGTAGCCGGTAAGAGGGTAATTGATGACGAGATAGAGAAAAAGGCGGTAGAGGAGCTGGATATGGACGGGACGTTGAGAAAGGATGTTGAGATACCCTATAAAAAGTCAGGAATGAAAGGCCGAAAGTCAAGGGCCGGGCAGGTAATGTATCTGGCAGTGTCCGCTGTGAGTATTGCCGCAATATTTGCAGTGTGGTGGAATGGTAAAAAGCAGGAAGCCGTGGTTGCAATCACTCCGATTATAAAGTCTGCTGCAGAGCCCGTCAACCTGTCGTCTCCTCCAGTGAGTAAAATTGCTGACCAATCCTTATCATCGCAAAAAGATGTAAACTCCCCCGGAACCCTGCATACAGAAAGGGATAAAAAAGCCGACCAAGCAGGCGGCCTCAATGCAAAGGCATTGAACGAGGTAAAAGGAGATAAAGAGGTTTCGCGACCGCAGGCCGACATAAAAAGTGAGAAGGCAACTCAGGTTGTATCATCACCGGAATATAATTTAGAAAGCAATAAGGCACGGGCCATGCAAACTGAAGAGAATACGGTTCAACCGCCTGTGAAAGGTCAGGTGACATTCAAAGGTTTACTAGTCCTTGTCAATGGAGTTGAACATACTATCTCCAACAGTGAAACATTGGAGGTTATGAAAGGGGATAAGCTCAAGATAGTTGATGCAACAGTGGAAGGCGCTGCCGGCAAGGATGTATCGGTAAATCTACTCGGTTTCGTTCCCAAGGGGCCTGTCAATAAAGGCGAGGATAGAGGCTATCTGATTGACACCGCAAAAGACCTCCGGGTTAAATATTCCATAAAAGGACAGGGTGTGCAATATCCGATTGTGGTAAAATTTGGAGATAACAAGATTGGAGAAGTTTTTATAAAAATAGTGAGCAGGTAGGGCAGGACATGTTCTGCCCCTACAATTTTTTATGAGTTTAATACATCAGGCGCTTAAGAAAGCGCAGATACCGCAAGATACCGATGTTCTGGCCGCAGACAGCGAACAAGGGAAAGGACACATATACTTTCATATCCCTGCGGCAAGAGCGAGGTTTATTTTCATAGTTTTTCTGTTCATCGCTTTTTTTGCAGGATGGTGGATTGCAGACAGGATCGGTTTGTTTGCTCCGCAAAAACAGCAGCCTCGCCTAAAATCTCCGGAGCAAGCCGCTCCTGTCCAGAGGATAGATGCCGCGGCGAGCGTGAAAAATAGCGGCATGACCGCATTGAACCAAACTGCCCCAGCGGGCGGAGAGCGGGGGAACCGTTTTGAAGCGGAGCTGGAAGCGGCAAGGACGCAGAATCTGAAGGGAATAGAGCTTTATCAACATGGTAAGATTTCTCTTGCCCTGAATGAGTTTCTGGCTTCCATTAAGACATTTCCGGAATATGCGGAGGCGTATAATAATCTGGGATTAACCTACAAACAGCTTGGCGATATGAAAAGAGCGGAGGACAGTTATAACAAGGCTCTCCGCTATAAATCCGATTATCCCGAGGCCATGAATAATTACGGCGTTTTCTTAGAGGCAAAAGGCAATTCAAAGGCGGCTCAGGAATATTTCAAAAAGGCCATCCTGACCAAACCCGATTATCCCGACCCGTATCTTAATATGGCTATTTCTCTTGAGAAAGACAGGAGATTCAATGAGGCGATAACTTACTATGAAGGCTTTCTGTCCCACAGCACGCAGGGGGATGATCTTCTCGGCAAGGGTGTGAGCGAGAGGATACTTTATTTAAGGCTGAAGGCTGAAGAAAATTAGGCGGAAGGAGATTTCTGTGTTCATTTTTGACAGAGGCGGTCTTACCGGTGTTGATATAGGCTCTTATGCTGCAAAGGTCGTAAGGATAAAAGGGAAAGGGACTAACCGTTCCCTTGAGGCGGTCGGATACTCAAGGCTTGACCAAATAACGTTTCCCCATGACAGCTCAAAATTAAGCGAGATGCTTAGAAATCTTTTTAATGCCAACAGAATCAAGACAAAAAATGTTAGAGCGGCGCTTTCAGGCGGTTCTTTGGTTCTGACGCATCTGCATCTGCCCAATATGCCTAAAAAAGATTTGAAGGAGGCGGTGCGCTGGGAGATGCGAAAACAGGTTACTTTCCCTCCGGAAGAGCTGGTCTGCGATTTTACTACCCTTGGAGAAGCAAAAAGGGGCGAGGAATCCGCGCTTTCTCTGATGGCGTTTGGCGCCCAGAAAAAGGATGTGGAGCAATTGATGAGGATCCTTGAGGCTGCGCTCTTAGAGCCTGTTGCCGTGGATGTGGCGCCCATGGCCATGCTCGCATGTTTTGACTATAACAATGTCTGGGAAAACGGCGTAAATTATTCCATGATAGATATTGGCGATTCAAAATCAACCCTTGCTATATTCAAAGACAAGAAACTTTTGTTCGCCAGAGAGATACCCATAGCCGGCAGGGAGATAACCATCGCTGTTATGAATAAACTGGCATGCAGTGAAGAGATAGCGGAAAGAGAAAAGATCAGATGCGGGATCGTGCGCTCAGGCGAAAGAGACGCCGAGGTTGTGGATGTCATATCAGCCGTTGTGGAAAGATTGGCTGCGGAGGCGCACAGGTCATTTGACTATTATCAGGCGCAGTTCAGAGAAGGGGGCATCGGCAAGATTTTTCTCTGCGGCGGAACCGCACGGCTGAAAGGGATAGATGATTTTTTTGCAAACATCCTGGGGATTCCCTGCTTTACAGACGACCCGCTGCGCAATATCAAGATAGAATCAAAAAGATTTGATGCGGCAAGAATCAGGGAGTTTGCTCCTGACCTTGCTGTCAGCGTGGGTTTAGCGCTATGATGGAGCGGATAAACCTTATTCCGGACGAGATGCTGAGGAGGAAGAAGGCCGGGCAGAAAAGGCCCCTTATTATCGGCGTTCTGGTTCTGTATGTCCTGAGTTTGGGAATGGTTTATTTTTATCAAAGGGCTAAGGTTAAAGAGAGGTTGAATAATATAGAACAGGCAATAAAGCAAAGGGATGATCTGATAGCGCAGAATGCGCGATATAAAGAGGTCATCGAAAGAATAAACCTTGCGCAGAAAAAAGAGGAGGATATAAAAAAAAGGCTGGAGGTGATAGATTCTCTGCTCCAGGGGAGGGTATACTGGTCGGAGATACTGCGGGGCATAACCCATCTGATACCGGACGGAATATGGCTTGAGAGCCTGTCTACCTATGATTTACCCCAGGGATCCGGCAAGCCCCCGACAGAATCCATCGGGGGCAAAGGCGTTAAATTTAACGGCACCGCGGTTTCAAATTCCAGGATCGCTGAATTTGTCTTTGCGCTGGAGAACTCCCGGTTTTTCAAAAATGTGCTTTTGACCTATTCCCAGAAAAGGGAATTGCAGGGCAGAGACTTTTATGATTTTGAACTTACGGTGGATTTAAAAGAGGCAAAGAAATAAGATTTACGATTTACCCCCACACCAAAATCTTTGGTGTGGGGGTTTACGAATTAAAAGTCCCCCTTAACAAAGGGGGAGCAAGGGGTTGTAAAAGTCCATGCAGCAAAGCAGAAACAACCCCCTATCCCCCTTTGTTAAGGGGGAATAATCTAAAATCGCAAATCATATAAAAAAAGCGGAGCAAAATTGGACCTAAAAGATTTAAAAGAAAAAATCGGCGAATACAGGGAGCTGATAATTATTTTGACGACTGCTGTTGCAATTGGTTTTTTCTTTTATCAGTATATCTATTTAAAGAATGCCGCAGAGATCCAAAGGCTGGATTCGCAAGCGCAAACAATCGCGGCGGATATAAACAAGGTTTCAGCAGAGGCGCAGGCGACGCAGCAGACTGCCCAGAGACTCAAAGATGCGATGGGAAGGCTCAAGGAGATGGAAGAGAAATTTATGATAACCCAGAGCAAACTTCCTTCTGAAAGGCAGCTGTCGTCAATATTAAAAGGCCTTGTCGGCGGTGAGGCGAAAAGAGGCATAAAGTTTACATCGTTGAAACCGCTTCCCCTGGAACAAAAGGGGGAATATTTTAAACTCCCCTTTCAGATAACCATGCAGGGGAGATTTCAAGCATTTGGCGAATATCTGGAAAGGATAGAAGATATGCCCCGGATAATCACAGTAGAAAATTTCAGGCTTGATGCAAAAGAGGAAAGCCTGCCGCTTCTTTCCATCCAACTGTTTATGAATACCTATGTCCTTGGAGGGCAGTGATGAAAAACAGTTATCAGTTATCAGTTATCAGTTATAAAGGCATTATCTTCTGTTTACTGTTCACTGCTCACTGCTTTGCCCAGGATGTTATCAAAGAATCTCTGTCTGATTTAAACCGCATCCTTCCGGCAAAAAAGATTATGAATGAATCGTGGGGGAGGGACCCGTTTGCGCCCCTTACAGGCGACAGACTCATGCAGCCGGCTCATCTTGAGCTTACCGCCATCATCTACAATGATAAAAAACCATCTGCCGTTGTGAACCATAAAATAGTTTTCATAGGCGATGCTGTTGACGGGCAAAAAGTTATTGATATAACGAAGCATTATGTTATACTTCGTGGCATTAGCGGAACTTATAAACTGGAGATAGGCAGCAAAGCAGGGAAAGGGTATGAGATTAAGAAGACCGAATGATAAGTCAGGGGTCAGAAGTCAGAAGTTTTTATTCTGGATTCTGAATGCTGTATTCTGCATTCTACTTTCTGTTTTTGTTGCAGAAGCCGAAACCTACAACAACATAAGGGCCAAGATTGAAGGAGACACAACTGTCTTTACCATAGAGGTAAAGGATGCGGAGCTTAAGGATGTGCTGAGGGCCCTTGCCAGACAAAACAACCTCAATATTATTGTAGGGGAAGATATAACGGCCAAGGTGACTTTTAGTTTTGATAAAATAACATTCAAGGATGCGCTGGAGATTATCACCAGGGCAAACGGGCTTAATTATGTTATCCAGAACAATGTCCTCTGGATTGGCAAAAAGGAAGATATTGCAAAGGCCGGAGAGGATTTTGTTATGGAGATAGTACAGCTCAATTATGCAAAGGCAGCGGATGTTGCCGGTCAGCTTAAAGGTGTTTTGAGTGAGAAGGGAAGCGCAGTGCCTGCTGCCAGAACAAATGCCCTGATACTCAGGGACATGAAAAAAAATATAGAGGAAGCAAAGCGTCTTATCAAGTCTCTGGATACGAGGACCCTTCAAGTTGTTATAGAGGCAAGGATTATAGAGGTTCAGAGCAGTTTTGCAAGGGACCTGGGTGTGCAGTGGGGCGCTGCTTACGCCGCGGTAGGCAGGGATAATTTTACCACAGCATTTGGCAGCACGGCAACACCGCCGCCAAGCACACTCACACCGAGCGGTTTTATAGGCTCAGGAGGGCAATTTGCTTCCCAGCCAAATTACGCTGTGAATCTTCCTGCAACCGGTGTCGTAGGGCCTGTGGGCGCTTTAGGTCTTTCCTTCGGCACATTGAGAGGAGACCCCCTGCTTCTAGACCTTCGCATATCTGCCGGCGAAAGGAACGGCCAGTTAAAGATAGTTTCCCAGCCAAAGATAACTACCTTGAATAATACACCGGCTACCATACACAGCGGGTTGACCTTTAAGGTGAGGACAACAGCAACATCTTCAACAACAGGCGCAACAACGGTTACCATAGGCACGACAGGCGCGGGACTGCAGGATATAACAACCGGCATAGATCTGACCGTTACCCCTCAGATATCAGCGGACGATTTTATCAATCTGAATATTGTTGCCAGCAAGAGCGAGCCGGATTTTTCGCGCAGCGTAGACGGAATACCCGGCGTCAGCGAGAAAAAGGCGAGCACATCCGTTCTCGTTAAGGATGGAGAGACTACCGTGATAGGGGGGCTTTATAAAAGCACAACATCCGATACGGATAATGGCATCCCCTATCTTTCAAAGATTCCGATTCTGGGCTGGCTTTTTAAATCCAACAGTAAGACTGCGGATAACGAAGAGCTCCTCGTTTTTATAACGCCGCGAATAGTTAAATATGACGGAGAAGATATCCCTACGGAGGTGAGACCATGAGCATTGTTGAAAGTTTTAGCAAAAGGACAATTATTTTGCTGGTTGCGCTTGTAGTGATAGGCGGGGTGGCTGCCGCATATTTATTGTATTTTCGGGAGGCCGGTATTGCCCCAGCCCCTGAGCCTGAAAAGATTGCAAAGAGGATAAAGATAGAGGCCCCGCCTCCCCCTGAGGCAAAAAAAGAGGTAGCCCCAGGCGGCGGGCAGCAGGCGCCATCTGCACAGCAAGGCGCAGTAAAGCCCGTGGAGACAAAGCCGGAGGTTAAGAAAAAAGAGGAGACAAAGCCTGCGGTTAAAGAGGTTGTTACGGGGAAAAAGGCGGAGGTGAAAAAAGAGAAACCTGCCCCTCATAAGAAAATGGCATATAAATCATGGGCTGTGCATGTTGCGTCATACACATCAAAAGAAGAGGCTTTGGCGATGGTAAAGCAATTGAGGCAGGATAATTATAATGCATACATGACGGAGTTTAACCTGAAGGGCAAACAATGGTATAGGGTCAGGGTAGGATTTTATGCATCGGAGAGAGAGGCAAAGGCTGAAGGCAAGAAGATATCTGACCGCCATCATATGAACGGCATATGGACAGTAAAACCTGCCAAAAAAGAGATAATGAGTCATCTGAATTAAAGTAAAATAGTTCTTACTATTTTATTTGATATAAGGTTTCGGTTACCAAAACATAATTATGTGAGGAGGGTTGATCATCATGATTAAAAAACGATACCAGTGTTTCATTGTCATCTTTACACTCATAGGTTTATGGCCTTATGTTAATTCTGTATGGGCATGCGGCTCCATCTCCAACCCCTGCGGCCTTACCGTCACCTATACAGTCTATCCGTATCCTTCCAATCTTACGACCGGGACACCGAGCTACGCTAAAAACTATTTGAGTTGTTACAACCCCTGGACGCAGCAATACCTTGATTGCAAGTTTACTTTTAAGATTACCGGGTTGCAAGACAGCGCCGGCCACTACCACAACGATGATACCCATCCTTTGGGACAGTTGAGCGCAAGCGGCGGCTCGTCTATCTTGCAGCCCAGCAGCCTTGAGGTTACAGGGCAGACTGCGAATACACAAGTAGCGATTACCCATACCATGCCGGAAGCATCAGGGACAATAGGCGCAGAGCTTTTTATTTATTCACCGCCTGGTTATTCATGCGGTTACCCCTGCTACACTGAAACAAGCTACAGGGCTGTGGGGACTATTTACGTGGGAGTTCAGGGGTTGGGGCAAATACAGGAAAGCGGTAATGGCTATTGGAGGTTGACAGGAGCATACGGTCAGCCTGATGTAAAATCCTTGCATTTTTGGAATCATTATGGAACTTCATCTGTAACAGGCGCTCTGTCACTTATTGCATGGAGATATTTTGAGGAGACTGAAAGGAGCATGGGGATAAATGACATGAGCCTGCCAAAAGGTGGGTTGTTTGATATACATAATGACTGGAAATCACCGCATGGGATGCTTGTTGGGACAGATAATCACCGGATTGGCAAGGCTGCGGACATTGATAGAGATGGGATTAACTGTGAGGATGACGCTGACCTTGCTGAAGCAGTTAAGTTTGTAAATAAGTACGGCTATGTATCCGGCGGTCAGCCTAAAGCTAAATTGCTGTGCGAACACGGTATAGGGTTTGAGGGGTTCAAGCATATTGATTTTAACTGATGTGAATGAGTCCCGGCTAACCCTTTATAACAATAGGAATGAGGGGTGTTCTATATGAGCCGAAAGAAAAGGATAGGCTGGATATTTTTCTTAGGTGCGGCAATCATCTTCTTATTATCTCCTCCTCAAGGCTATGCAGGCAGAGAGTTTGAAGAATGGGACTCGTTGCCGCGGATAGAAGATATTGTTTTTTCAAAGACATCTGTTGGATTTATTTCACAGGACCACCGCTACTTTATTATGGATAGAAAGTCCGGAGTGTTCCAACAGGTGCATGAAAAGTTATTCCGGGAAAATTTTTCTGATAGGTTACACCCTAAACCGCATGAAAAGATTAAAGGTCGAGATGCTATCAGGGCGTCAAATGGCAAGGAATTTCAATCTGAGAGTGCATATTGTGGTGAGGGAGCAAATCAGCCTCATAAATTATGGCTGGATGGCAAGGTGTTCGTGGATGTTGCAAAACCATGTGATAGCATCAGCGCGGTTGAGATCATAGATAATCAACTTTGGTTAGGCACAGTTTACATGGGGGAAGGCGGCGAATATCCTGCTCATGGAATAATCGTTCAATCTCTTCAGTCGCCGAGGTTAATTAAACAGATTGACACTAACGGGGGACTGACTGGCGATCTGGTGCGGGTAATCCGCATAGATACAGAAAGTGATAAGGTCTGGGTGACAACAGAGCGGGGTTTAAATGAAGTAGATCATACATTTCATGTAGTTTCAACCCATTATTTTTATGAAGACTTTGACAAGGTTTCCGGTAAACCCACAGTCTTTCTCAGTTCGTCTCCGAAATCCAATAATCCACTTGCAGTAATCTCAAGGGTGCTGTCAATACGAGACTCAAAGGCCTTTTATGAGGCAGTAAAATCGATACCGCAGACATTGCAAGACAAAATTACCCTCTACGATTTTTTTATGTACAGCATGCCACGTCCTGATTTTGTTCCGCCAGAAATGAATCCATTGATCCCCTTTCTTATAGAAGCTGCGCAATCTGATCAGAGATATATCCGATGGCTTGCACTCTACAATATCTGCAGGTTTAAAGATAAAAAGGTTTATGATTTTATGATAGATATGGAAAAGTTTAATCCGTCTGATTATGGAGAAGCTAAATCAGTGAAAGAGTGTCTTACTACATATGCTGAGCGAGGATTGATAGAAAAAGACCAAGTTTTACAGCAGATCAAAATACTGACAGAACGGATGCAGAAGTGCTTAACCAGCATGAGGCAGTCAAACTCTTTGCCCTCTTGCGTTTCTTTTGTTGTGGAAGATGTCAAATCACTCAAGGCAATGGACAGCAATCGAGGCATAGAGATTCTTAACGATTATTTCCGCACAACCGACGGCAATTCCAAAGACGCGGTTCTATACGAAACCCTCTTTGAAAAGCTATGGTATGAAGATGAATTGATACCTGCGGCATTTGATGGCATTAAGAGACTTAAGGGTGGAGAAGGGGCTATGCTTCGAGGCTGCATGTTTTTTGACATGCGTTCCAAACGCTTAACGAGCAGACGGTACGATGCAAGACATGTAGAAGCCATCATCATTGCGTTGGAACATATGGTGGATCCTTATCAGTGGATGGTAGGGAAAGACCCTGACGATCCTTCTAAGTCGTATATATCGGTCGGCCCCTATAATCGGGCAATCAAAACATGCACGGAGGCATTAAAATCTCAGCTGGCTAATGACAAGGTCAAAGAAAAATTTGTCAGAGAAATTTACCCCCACTTGTCAGGCAATCAGAGAGAATTAGCCGACAAATTTGTTTTGAAAAGAAAGGATTAAAATGCACAGACACTTAGGCATATTCATTGGTTTCATCATGGTTGTATTATTAATAAAGCTTGCAATAGCAGAGCAAGTTGGCCTCATGCCAGTCCCCATCTTCACATATGCAAAGGTTGAGTCTCAGGTTGCCTACGATTCTGCAACAGGTCTTTATACCTACAGCTATACTATAACAAACCCGGCAACCAATACTGGAGAAATTATTCATATTGATATAGACATTACTCGGCCATCTAATAGCGTAACCCTCAGCAGCGAAGGTTTAACAATCCCTATCGGTAAAAAGATCAAGACCTTTGATGAAGTTATTGCTATGACAAACAATCCGAAATTATCACTATCACTGGTGCCTGTAGGTGAGCTGGTTCCGTCTGGCTGGACTGGCGGTCTTGCCCAGTTTGGGAGTAAAACAGGAGGAGATAGAATCACCCCTGGTGAGACACAAAGCGGATTTGAAATCATAAGCCGCGGACTTCCCTCAATCAGAGAAATTGAACTTGTGCCAAAATGGGTCTTATTAGTGGAATCCGAAGAAATGGTAACGCAAGAAGAAAAACAACTGGCCAGTCAAATTGAAGATTTTCTTCCCTATAAGACCAAAACCATCGCTCCCACTGCCCCGCCGTCTTCGTTTGACCCCAGTGCCTTCTTTGAAACCCTTAAAAGCTATCTCAATGAGTCAGTTACGCTGGGTTGGCTGATAGATCCTACACTAACCACTACCCTTAAGACCTATTTAGATACAACCGGCGCATACATCGGTGCCAATGACCCATCTAAGGCAAAAGCTGAACTCCAGCAATTCATGGCCACCATTGAGCAGGCCTCATCCAGCCAAATGGCCACAGAGGCCTATGGCCTTCTATATTTCAACGCCAAGTATCTTAAAGATTGGCTGCCAGACACCTATATTCCACCGGTTCTTAAACTTAACCTTACTCCTTCAGAAGTAACCCTTACCATTGGAATTGTTCACACAGTAACCGCCGCTTACACGGAGGATAACATCCCGATGCCTTTATCACCAAGTTGTCAGGTCACGCTCAAGGTAACAACAGGGCCAAATGCCGGCCTGACTTTCACAGCACCTACCGATGCCAATGGAAATGCAATCTTTAGCTATACAAGCGTCCTTGTTGGGACAGATCAGCTGGAGGCAGAAATTCCGGAAATACCCGATCTTTGCACAGGCGTCACCTCCCTACCAGCCCACGTGGTTTGGACAGGAGGGCCCGATTTGATAATCCCTCTTTTTTTCCCACCTTTGATTAAAAAATCAGAAGGTGAAAAAACTATTTTTGTGAAGGACGCAACCTCTAATATCGGCAGCACCCCCTCTGCATCATCCATAACCAGATATTTCTTATCAGATACAGAGCCTATAGATCTTGCAACAGCCCTTGATATCGGTGAACGGGAGGTTCCTGCCCTTGAACCGGGTCAGGAAAATGAAAGTGGTAGCCAGGCCTTAACCCTTCCTTCTGACCTGCCAGCCGGAACCTATTATCTTGGCGCATGCGCTGATTCTGACAATGCAGTTGTAGAATTGAATGAGTCAAACAACTGTGAAACTAACAAACTTAATATATTTGTGCCGGTAGAACCATCCTCCAATCAACCACCGGATTGCACACAGGCTATTCCAAGCAATAATACCCTTTGGCCGCCGAACCATAAACTTGTTTTAATATCAATTAGTGGAATTACTGATCCTGATGGAGATCCGGTTGCCGTTACCATCACAGGTATCACCCAGGATGAACCTGTCAATGGTCTTGGTGACGGAGATACCTCGCCTGATGGATTTGGTGTGGGGACATCTCAGTCACAGATAAGGGCAGAACGTTCAGGTAAAGGCAATGGCCGTGTATATGCCATCTCATTTACTGCAGATGATGGTAAAGGAGGCAGTTGCTCTGGTCAGGTAAAGGTAGGTGTCCCCCATGACCAGGGAAAGGGTAAAAACCCTGTAGATGATGGACAGAATTATGATTCGACGATGCAATAAAACAAGTATATAGGAATAAATGAACGAATAGGGACATTCTAATAGCTACCATTAAATTTAACAATGGAACCGCAATCCGATAAACAAGAAAAGTATCTCTTTATTGAGACCTTTGGATGCCAGATGAATGAGAATGATTCGGAGCGCATAATCGGCGTCATGCGGCATCTTAATTTCAAAACTACCGACAGCCCTGATAAGGCAGATATCGTGATACTCAATACCTGCAGCATCAGGGATAAGGCTGAGCAAAAGGTTTACAGCGCATTGGGTAGATTTAAAAAACTGAAGGCCGGCAAACCGGATTTAATCATTGGCGTTGGCGGCTGCGTGGCCCAGCAGGAGGGAGCCGGATTATTAAAGAGGGCGCCGCATCTTGATATTGTATTCGGCACCCACAATATCCACCGCCTCCCTGAGTTGATTAAAGAGGCTGCCGCTGCAGGGAAGGGGATTGCCGTTACAGAGTTTTCCGATTCGATGGAAGAAGAATCGTTTGCTTATACAGATGCGGAAGATGGGTTGGAAGAACCGTTGCATAAGGTTAAGGCATCGGTTGTTATCATGAGGGGGTGCGATAATTTCTGCACCTATTGTATAGTTCCGTATGTGAGAGGAAGCGATCGCAGCAGAAAATCTGCGGATATCCTGCAGGAGGTAAAACGGCTGGCAAAGGGAGGGGTGAAGGAGATAACCCTCCTCGGTCAAAATGTAAACTCATATGGGAAGAAAGGCGGGGATATTTCATTTCCAGAGCTTCTTAGATTGGTGTGCAAGGCGGGTGGGGTAGAAAGAGTCAGGTTTATAACCTCTCATCCCAAAGATATGTCCCATGAGCTTATAAAACTCTTTGGAGAGGAAGAAAGGCTTTGCAGGCACATCCATCTCCCGGTTCAGTCCGGCTCTAATGCCGTTCTGGGAAAGATGAGCAGAGGGTATGCCAGAGAAGAGTATTTGAATAAGGTATATAAGCTGAAGAGGCTTTATCCTGATATGGGGATTACAACCGATATCATTGTGGGTTTTCCGGGGGAGACTGAGGCCGATTTTTCAGAGACGATGAGTTTAATAAAAGAAACAGAGTTTGACAATATATTTTCATTTAAGTATTCTCTGCGGTGGGAAACAAAGGCAGCATCCTTTGACGGCCAGATTGCAGATGAAGTCAAAGAAGAGAGGCTTGCGATCCTTCAGGAGGCGCAGAGGGATATAACCCTGCGCAAGAATCAGCAATTGGCGGGAAAGGTGATGGATGTTCTGGTAGAGGGGGAATCGGCAAGGAGTCAGGAGTCAAAAAAACAGTCATTAGTCAATAGTCATCAGTCATTAGTAAAAACCAATGACCAATGTCCAATGACCAATGACCAAAAAGTATTCGAACTCCAGACTCAAAACTCCGACCCGCAATTCACAGGCAGGACATCATGCAATAAGGTGGTAAATTTTTCCGCCGATGAAGGGCTTATTGGAAAGATTGTGCCGGTTATGATTACAAAGGCTTCTTCGAATTCTCTGCTCGGTTTTCTTATAGGAAAAAATGAGATGCTGCAATTATACAGATACAGAATGAGGAAGGGGTGAATATATGCAGTTAGAGATGAGGGTTTTTGGCCTTGCCATAGACCCGTTTACCAATGCGCCGATTATTATCCTGAAGGATGCATCGGATAAAAATGTCCTTCCCATATGGATAGGGCCGTTGGAAGCGAGCGCCATTGCGACGGAACTGGAAAAGATACAGTTAGGCAGACCGATGACGCATGACCTGGTAAAAGACATATTTAAAAATCTGGGTGTGGTTGTCAATAAGATTGAGATAACCAATCTGGAAGATAATGTCTATTATGCCGTAATCCATCTGATGCACGGAAACAGTTTGTATGCCATAGACGCAAGACCGAGCGATGCCATAGCTATTGCCTTGCGGGCAAATTCTCCCATATTCGTTGCGCAAAAGGTCTTGGAAAAATCAAAGAATATAGATGCCGGCAAAAGTATAGGGAAAGGCGGAGATAAACAAAACGACTGGCTGGATATGCTGGAGAATCTTTCTCCTGATGATTTCGGGAAGTACAAGATGTAAGAGATAGGCTATGGGCTATAGGCTATGGGCTATAGGCTATGGGCGAAGGGTTTTTCCTATTGCCCATTGCCTCTTGCCTATAGCCTGTTTTTTCTTTTTTATGAGGTTGTGATCATGGTGAAAAAGGTTGTTGCCGTTGGCTCCTGTTCAGGAGTGGAGGAAATCTTTTCTAAAAAAGGTTATGATGTAGAGCGTGTGGCGCAAAAGAACCTTCTTGATATTTTAAAGAATGAAGGCGTCGAGGCAGTTATTATAGATATGGATGATACTGCCAGGCCAAATGTCGTTATAAGCGGCATCAGGCACCTGTATCCGGGTTTATGGATAACGGCTATCGCTGACAATACGGAAGAGAAACATCGTTCTCTGGCATTCAGGTCCGGGGCAAGCAGTTATATTATAAAACCAGTGAATGAAGAAAAACTCGCGATAGGCGCTGAAGAGCCCTCCATGCCGCAGGATCTGCCGGAAGGGCAGCCCGGATTTACCCCTGAAATTAAAAGACAGATAAATCCTGCCGCTCTGGATGAATCTAAGAAAATATTTCCGTCGCGGTTTTATAATGCGTTTTTTATAACAGAGTATGGCAAACTGGAGGTATTAAGGGCAGAGAGATACAATAAAAACTTTTCTATTATTCTCACCCACATAGAAGGGTTTAATAATCTCAAGAGAAAACTGGAAAAAAAAGAACTTCTGGCGTTTCTCAAAGAGCTTATTAAAATGATGATGCATACCTTAAGAAATTGCGATGTTACCGGAATGGTGGAAGATAAGAAGATTGTTGTCATACTTCCGGAGACAGACTACTTTGGTTCATGCGTAACCGTAAGAAAACTGAAGAAGGCCGTTGAGAATGTAACTACAAAAGGAGAGCCGTATGCCTCTATTCTATTTTCCAATGTTTCCTATCCGAGGGATGGCAAGGGATATGGGGAGCTGCTGGCGGCAGCTGATAAAAGGATACAGGAGCAGAGAGAGGGGATATGGCTGAAACTGGGATTTGAGGATAAGCCTTTCTGGGAGATAATCTCTATACTCCTCCAGGGGAAAGGGTATGAAGAAAAAGATACAACTCCTTTTGATATTGGCAAAGGTTTTGACCAGCCCGTCTTCTTCCTTGACAGGCTTCAGGAGATGATGCTTCATGAGATATTACGGGAACCGAAGAAAAAGGGTATTCTGTATCTCGGGGCAAGAAAGATTACAGCGAACCTTCCTATTCTCAAGGCGCTGGACAGTTTAGGCATCACGACTGCAAAAATATTTATCGTTGGAGAAGGGGAGGAGAAAAAATGGAATATGCCGAATGCAACGCCGCTCTATCTATCCGACGCCCGTCTTTTAGAGACCTTCTTTATCTTTTTTCTGGGAGAAGATATTTCTTATGCAGTTGTGTGTAAAGAAAGATGGGGAGAACAATATTCATGTTTTCATACTGTTGATCCCTATCTTGTAGAGGGGTTAATAAATAAGTTTCAGAAGGAGTATTCGCTTCAGGAGCAGTTATAACGCACATGAACAACAAAAAGATTCTTATAGCATTCGGTGATAAAGAGGATCTGGCATCCATAGGCGAGTATCTCAAGGACAGGGGTTTTGAGATACTCACTGCAATGGACGGGGCGGCCGCTCTGGAGACTGCCTTGAATGAAAGACCTTCGGCGGTAGTGAGCGAACTAGCTCTCCCTGTTATAGACGGCGAGCGGGTCTTTCAAATACTCAGAAACAACCCTCATACAGCAGAGATACCCTTTGTTTTTCTTGCATCCGAGGCCAGGGAGATTAAAGGTTTTCGCAGGGATGTGGATGCCCTTTTGCTGCAGCCGGCAAAAAATGAAGAAGTTTTCAGAAGGGTAACAGGCGCATTGGCTGCCGGCAAAGAAGAGATTCAGGCTGCTATCGGAGATAAGGAGATTGAAGGAAGACTTTCACACATCTCTCTGGGAGACCTGCTGCAGATACTCCATCTCAACAGGAAAGAAGGTGTGTTAAAGGTCTCTTATGAGGAGAAAAAAGGTTTTATTTATATAAAAGAAGGAGTCATATACAATGCAGTTATAGACAGCATGGACAAGGAAAAGGCGTTGTTCAGGCTCCTGACCTGGCATGATGGCAAATTTGAATTTTCACCAAAGCCGATAGATACGCCTCAAAAGATCCACCGCACGGCAGGAAATCTCCTTATGGAGGGGATGCGTCAGTACGATGAGTGGAATAAAGCAAAGGAACAGCTGCCGAAGCCGGATTCCAGGGTTAAATTAAAGGTGGATATTTCCAGCCTGCCCAAAGGATTGAAACCCATCATATACGAGGTTCTTTTCCTGGTGGAGTATTATCCTGTGATCGGAGAACTGGTAGACCGCTGCACCTTCCCTGATTACGAAGTTTATCAAACCCTGGCGGGTTTAATACGAAAAGGGGTATTGGAAGAGGTTAAGGGGGAAAGGATAGCGGGTAAACAAATAGGGAGGCAGCGAGAGATACTTACTTCTCATCAGGCATTAAAGGTGAGGGAAAAGGTGGCTGCCAGGTGGAGTGATATGGAGGCTGCAACCTTTGGCAAGATATTCATAGTATCTACCAATGATAATCTAATTATGAGCCTTGTTGATTCTTTCAAAGAGATACCCGGTTTCTCCATCAACAGACAGTTTATTACATCCCCTGTTCACAGGGAAAATCCGCTGGGAGATATAGCAGCTTTAAAACTCTACGGCGGTATGGAAGCGGTTCTTTTTGCCATTCCTCTCCTCAATGAGAAAATGAGACCTCTATGGAGAGCATTTTCAAGGAAAACGATAGGCATGATGATACTGTGTGATAAGGAAGGTATGAGCCATGCAAAAGAACTTGTCTCTTTTAAAAATTACATTCTTTCTATACGCCGCATACCTATACTGCATACCTTTGCCGCTGACCGCGAAATCGATACAGGGGTAGAAGAGAAGCTCAGAAGGGCGCTGGGGATGAGGAGGGATGAACCGATATTTATATTTGAACCCACGAACAGAGACAGGGTTTTTCAGATATGGAGCGCATTTTTCAGTTACCTTCTGAAGGATGAGTATATAGCGGCATAAAATTGCAAATTGAAAAATGCAAAATTTGCAATTTGCATTTTGTATTTTGTATTGGAGCGAAGCGACATGATAGATCTTCACACCCATTCGCTGTTAAGCGACGGCGAACTGCTTCCGTCAGAGCTTGTAAGAAGGGCAGAGGCCATAGGATATAAGGCCATTGCAATAACCGACCACAGCGATGCATCCAATCTTGATTTTGTCGTGGAGCGGATAATAAAGGTGTGCAGCGAATTGAAAGGGAGCGGAATACCTGTTATCCCAGGCGTGGAACTGACCCATATACCGCCACAGCAGATTGAGCGGATGGTAAGAAAGGCCAGGGCATTGGGGGCAAGGCTTGTCGTGGCGCATGGCGAGACTATTGTAGAGCCTGTCAGCCCTGGGACAAACAGGGCTGCTATACATGCAGGCATTGACATATTGGCGCATCCGGGACTCATCAGCGAAGAAGATGCGGGACTTGCGGCAGAAAAGTCGGTATATCTGGAGCTCTCGGCAAGAAAGGGGCACAGCCTCTCCAACGGCCATGTGGCTAAAGTTTCCAAAAAGTTTGGTGTAAATATGGTCTTGAATACGGACAGTCACGCCCCTTCTGACCTTATCAATGATGAAATGGCAATGAAAATAATTGTTGGGGCAGGTCTCACTGAAGACGATTTCAGGAGAATAACTAAAAATGCAGAAGAGATATTACAAAAGGTTATGGGCTATGGGCTATAGGTTTAGAAATTCTAATATCCAAATTATAAATTTTAAATTTAAAATTTTAAGTTTAGAATTTAAAATTTATTTGCCTATTGCCCATCGCCTATTGCCCATCGCCTTTTGCCTATTGCCTGTCCTTATCAGCGGTTGCGCCGGCGGGCAGATAGCAAAAAAAGAGGTAAAAACCCTTCCCTGGCCTACCTATCTCTTTAATCAAGAGAGGCAGGGGCGGACTGAAGATACGCTGGTTCCACCGCTCCGGTTTTCCACTTCCTTCATGATTGCCAGCGCGCCGGTATTCAAATTTTTTATTCCCTACGAGCCTGCAGAGTATTCATCCCCGGCAATAGTTGACAACATTGTATATGTAGGCACTGCAGACAAATATTTTTATGCCATAGACCTGATGAAAGGGCGGAAGATATGGGAATTCAAAACAACGGGCGCGGTGGAATCTTCTCCAACCGTAGCTGACGGCAGAGTATATTTTGGAACAGGAGATGGCGTATTGTATTGTCTGGATACGAAAGACGGCCATGAGATATGGCGGTTTCAGGCTGCAACGGAGATAATCTCTTCTCCGGCAGCAGAGGGAGGGGTTGTTTATTTGAATTCCGCAGATGATAAATTGTATGCATTAAAGGCTGAAACCGGTGAAAAACTGTGGCAGTACAGCAGGAGATATGTAAATAAGATGGTCATGCGGACATTTGCCTCGCCTGCCGTGTATGGCGATAAGGTATACTGCAGCTTAGCCGATGGTTATGTGATTGCTGTTGAAAAATCTTCAGGCCGCGAGGTCTGGCAGAAGAAGGTGTCTGGGGAAGGCAAAGGCGGCGCTGCAAGGTTTACCCCAACCATCGATAATGGCATTGTCTATTGCATAAATGGAGATGGACTCCTTATTGCCCTGGACGCAGAGAATGGCGAAGAAAAGTGGAGATTTGACATTATCAAAATTAATGATTTTACCGTAAGCAAGGGTTATATATTTATTGCGGGCTATGATGGCAGTATTATAGCGATGAACAAGGCAAGCGGAGAAATTATCTGGAGAAGAAGGGTCGGCCAGGGTATTCCCGTTTCTCTTATTGCAGCGGATAATTATGTGATAGTTGTCTCAAACTATAAAAGAGAGACCTTTTATTCCAGCACAGCAGGCAGTTATGCAGATATGTTTGATAGCGAGCACGGTATAAGGATATGGAATGAAAATATAGATTCAACCACCTCTACCTCGCTGGCAGCCGCATACAACCATCTCTTTCTGGTGACCGACAACGGATACCTCCGTATATACAAGAAACAGTAAACTGTTAATTGTAAACTGTAAACTGTAAACATTAAGCTGTAAACAGTAAACAATTAACAGTTAACAGTTAACAGTAATTCTAATGGACAAAATTGTTTTGCACATTTGAATTTAGAATTTATTTGGGATTTGGATATTATAATTTAGGATTTGCTCCTCCTATGAAGCCACTCAACATAGCCTTTCTCTGGCATATGCATCAGCCCTTGTATAAAGACCCTTTCACCGGCGAGTATATCCTTCCGTGGGTAAGGCTTCATGGAACAAAGGATTACTATGATATGGTGAGTATTCTTGAGGATTTTCCATCCCTCCATCAGACTTTTAATCTGGTGCCTTCTCTCATAGAACAGCTCAATGATTATGCAGAGGGAAAGGCGTCCGACAAATTCTTAAGCCTGACATTGAAACCGGCGCCGGATTTAACGTCGGATGATAAGGGCTTCATGATGAGAAATTTTTTTCTTGCCAACTGGGAACATATGATAAAACCCCTTCATGGGTATTGGGAACTCCTGAAAAAAAGAGGATTCTATCACCATGAAAATGAAATGGATGATGCTATCCGCTACTTTTCCGAACAGGATTTTCTGGACATGCAGGTATTATTTAATCTTGCATGGATAGATCCTGCCATAAGAGAAAATGACGGATTTTTAAAAGGACTTTCGCAAAAAGGCAAGGGTTTTACCGAAGAGGAAAAGAAGAAACTTGTCGCAAAACAAAAAGAGATTGTTAAAGGGATACTGCCTAAATATCGTGAAATGGAAAAAAAGGGGATTATTGAAATAACTACATCTCCTTACTATCATCCCATACTCCCTCTGCTCTGCGACAGCCATTCGGCAAAGGTGGCCATGCCCGGCGCGGAGCTGCCTCAAAAAAGATTTGTCTCTCCCGAGGATGCCGCCGAACAGATTAAAAGGGGCATAAAGCTGCATCAGGAGACTTTTGGCAGAAGGCCAAAGGGCATGTGGCCTTCCGAAGGGTCTGTAAGCGAGGCAATGCTGCCTATTATAGCGAATGAAGGCATACGCTGGGTTGCTACGGATGAAGAGATACTGGCCAATTCTCTCAAAAGGGGCATACGGCGGGATAGCGATGGCTATTGTCTCGATCCTGAAATTTTATACAAGCCGTATTATGTGACAGCGGAAGGTAAAAGGCTTTCCATCATATTCAGAGACCATGTCCTTTCCGACCTTATAGGATTTGTGTATGCCGCATGGGATGCGGAAAAGGCGGCTGATGATTTTGCCGGCAGGCTTGTGAAAATACACGACTCTCTTCCAAGTCCGGAAGGTTGTCTTTTGAGCATAATCCTGGACGGCGAGAATGCATGGGAGTATTATAAAAACGACGGCAGGGATTTTTTATGCGCCCTGTATGCGAGATTGGCAAAGCACCCCTTGCTCAGAGCAGTGACGGTGAGCGAATACCTGGAAGAATATCCTCCCAAGGAAGAGCTGCCGACGCTTTACGCAGGTTCATGGATAAATCATAACTTCAAGATATGGATAGGCCACAGCGAAGACAATACTGCGTGGGATTATGTAAAAGATGCAAGAGATGCCCTTGTTGATTATGAAAAGATATTGAGACAATCCGGAGCCTACGAGCAGCATAAAGATCAGATAGCGGATGCGTGGCAGGAAATTTATGCAGCCGAGGGGAGCGATTGGTTCTGGTGGTACGGCGATGAACATTCGTCCATGAGTGATAAGGAGTTTGATGAGCTCTTCAGAAAACATATCAAACGGGTATATGCCCTTATTGGAAAAGAACCTCCTCTGTCTCTTGAGGTTCCGATCATGATGGAGGAAAAGATATATGAACCGACCATTAAACCCACTGCATTCATAAACCCTGTTATTGACGGCGAGATTTCCGGTTATTTTGAATGGCTTTCCGCCGGCAGGCTTGAAAGAACAAACTACGGCGCTGCCATGCACAGAGAAACCAGAGCCGGTATTGTTGACAGCATTTCTTATGGCTTCAATCTTCAATCATTATTTTTCAGGTTTGACTATATCCATGACATTATCCCCTATGAACAAAAGTGGGATGTGATTATCAATTTTCTTTTTCCAAAAATGAGAAAAATTAAGCTCTCCATAGAGGGTGGAAAGGCGGATGCGAAGATACTTGAGAAAGATAGCGATACAGGCGAATTTGTGGAAAAAAAGAAAATAGAATCTATTGCTGCAAAAGATGTGGTGGAGCTTGAAGTTCAGTTCAAAACGCTTGGTGTAAAAACAGGCGATGAGATGAGGTTTTTTATCACCATAGATGGGGGCGAAAGGGGTCTTGAGCGATGGCCGTCAAAAGGATATGTTGCAGTTGCCGTGCCGTCGGAGGATTTTGAAGACTATAATTGGTGGGTGTAGAGAGATGAAAAATCAAAACTCAAATAGCAAAAATCAAAACTGTAGAATCCAGAATTCAGAAGAAAAACTGTTTTTATTCTGAATTCCGACTCTTGACTTCTGTATTCTGCTGTCATCATACTTCTTGACAATGCCGTTTTCTTGTCTTATATTTACTGCATGTGACGAGGACGTTGTCGCGTCCCGCGCGGGCGCGTGGATTGAAATCATGCCATCTCCAAAAGCTATTCACCAAAGGTTAAACCAATCCCTCGAACAAATCATGAAGGAGAGATTTGTTCACAGCCTTTCTCATATCATCTATGACAGGATTTCACTCCTCTGGCACATTGATAAAGAATCTGAACAGCTCATGGCCCACATAGCCGCAAAGGTTGTGGCAGGGATTTTTTGTTTGGAATATCTTTCCCATATCAATTCGCTGGTGAAGGAGAAGGCCGGCATCAAGGAAGATATTACAGCCATGGATCTGTCGAATGAAGAATTGATAGCCGGTATAAAGACCAGGCTTTCCCGCAACAAGGAAGTTGCCGGACTTTTCAAGAATGCCGCCGGCCTGTTAAAGAAGTTTGTAGACGCCATAGATATAAAAACCCTGAAGGGCTTAACAACCATAGCCCATACCAGCGATTACCTTTTATCTTCCCTGCAGGATATGAAGGATTCTCGCCACGATGAGTATGCCATATGGCTGTCTTCAATTCCATATTATTATGAAAAGGATTTGAAATATCTTGGCCTTGTTCACTATGAAGGACTCAAGATGCGCGATGCGAGTTTGGATATTGACAGCTTTGCAGTCTCTTTTTGGAATGAACAGTTTTCTAACGAGCCTTTTTGTCTGGAAAAGATACATTCCAACCACCGCATCAACCTTAATGCCCACTTGCCGTCAGAAGCGGCAAAGGAAGGCTACTTCCCCTGCACCGCTGCATCCGCCGGCAAGAACAAAAAAATTTTCACCCCCAGGGAGCAATCTGCACGGACAAGGAGTTAGGGTTTGCATATAAAAGAACAGATTCGGGGTATTGATTTCCTTATCAAGAAGATACGCGCAAATAGAAATTCTCTTATCCCCGCGAAGGCAAAATCAGGGGATATAGAGATGAAGCGGGATATAAAACACTCCTTTGATATACCTCCGAACCCTCACAAAAAGTTTTCCATCGCTGTCAGGGACAGGCTGTCATTCAGCCCGGGCGCAGGCCCGTTTGACATAGAGATAGTGGTTGTGGGTCTTGTTTTTCTCAAGGAAGAGATGAAGCCGTCTCAAATCAAGGCGCTTCTGAAAGACCGGGATAATACAAACTTTCTTATCAATCAATGCCTCCCCCATACATCCGCCGCAGTGGCTTACCTTACGGACCGGATGGGTTTCAGCCCAGTCATACTTGCTCCAAAATTTCCTCTCTCAAGGGAGGGATAAGGCTTGCGTGTTGACTTTCCTGTAGATGAAAGGTCGCTCAGATATATAGAGGCCATGGAGGATGATCCCGACATAAAGGCGATTATTTCCATCCTTCTGGAGAAGCGAAAGGAGGATTTTTACAACTATGCCTCCATTGTATGTTTCTGTTATAAGGAAGAAGACCTGATAAACCTGCCGGATGTAAAACACCTTCCCAACAGGGTCAAGGCCTGGATAAAGCGGAAGAGTTTTGATCAGGACACTGAATATATTATCTTTTTTAAACATCTCTTCTCTCTTTACTCCGGCTTTGTTCAGAACTATGAAGGATGGGATAAGCTTGGCAAACATAGGAGTGTAATCCCGGAGGCCTATATTTATCACAGGACAAAGGAGAGGTATGCAGGGAAGCCGGGCGCTAAAGTTGAACGAGAATGTTTTGTTGTTATAGATGGATGGGACAGCCGCAGAAACAGAACCAAAGATGAGGGGCAAAAGGTTGATGTGGCTGTATGGGATGGGCCAGCCCAGCACGGTGAAGTCTATGAAGTGAAGGTCAAGGTATATATTAAAGAAAAGGAACACCAGCTTGAGTTTCTTGAGACAATACGAAAGGTATCCAATAAGAGGATAGATGTCATTCTTGCAAGCTTTGCCCCGAAGCATGTCGTGCTGCAGCATCTCAAAACCTTTTTTCCGGGGAGGGACTTGAGCCAGATAAATATATTCGGGGTGGATGAATTGCAGAATCTGTAGAGATGGAAGCATCTAATATTTCGGCTTAAAGTTTGGTTTAGAGGCTCATATTGAAATTTTTCAGGGCAAAACCATTCCCACAGCGCAGATAGCGCGGCAGTGTGGGTCGAAATTTCCCTGAGCCAAGACCCCAATGAATGTGCTGCAACAAAACCTCTGGAAATCTGCCTTGCAATGCAAAATACGAAGGCGCCGGGGTCGGGGAAAGAAGCGCTGCAAAATTTGTTTTGTCCTGAAAAATTTCAATATGAGCCTCTGCCGTCCGCAGATCTTTTGGCTTCATTTCAAGCCGAAATTTTGGATGCTTACTGTAGAGATAATCTGCTTGCACAGATTGTAAAAGCAGATTACACTGAAATGTCATTCCGAGCGAGGAATCTCGGCCTTGAGATTCTTCGGGCTTTGCCTCAGAATGACAGTAAACTGTCATCTGTGTAATCGTTTTGAGAAATCTGTGCAACCACCCTTTTATAGGAGACGGCAATGAAAGAAGACGCTATACTGGTAGTTGATGATGAAAAGGGGCAAAGGGAGATTTTAAAGACAATTCTTGCCAATCAAGGTTACGAGGTTTCAACCAGTCCCAACGGCATGGAGGCGCTCAGGCTTTTTAAAGAAACTCCATTTGATGTGGTTTTAACTGATTTAAAGATGCCGGGGTGGGATGGACTCGAACTTCTGCGAAATATTCTTAAAGAAAAAACCCCTGTAAGTGTTGTTATCATGACTGCCCACGGCACCATCAATTCTGCTGTAGAGGCAATGAAGTTTGGGGCTTTCGATTATCTGGTTAAGCCATTTGAAATGGATGAGCTGCTGGTTGTTGCAAAAAAGGCTGTTGAGAAGACCCATCTTTTAAAAGAAAATACCTTTTTGAGAGAGCAGCTGGAGGAGAGATTCAGCATAGACGGCATAGTCGGCAAAAGTGGAATGATGTGGGAGGTGTTTAAGATTTTAAAAAAAGTCTGCGCAACGAATTCTACTGTTCTTATATATGGAGAAAGCGGAACAGGGAAAGAACTTATAGCAAAGGCTATTCATTATAACAGCCCGAGAAGAGACAAGCCGTTTATGACGATAAACTGCGCGGCTATCCCGGAAACGCTTCTGGAAAGTGAGCTCTTTGGATATGAAAAAGGCGCATTTACAGGGGCAAATGCAAGGAAGATAGGGCTCTTTGAGGCAGCCGGCGGAGGAACCCTTTTCCTGGATGAGATAGCGGAACTCCCTTTCGCTTTACAGGCAAAGCTCCTCAGGGCGCTTCAGGAAAGAGAGATGAGAAGGCTTGGCGGCAAGGATAATATAAAAATAGATGTGAGGATAATTGCGGCAACGAACAAGAGACTGGAAGATGAGATAAAAAAGGGGAGATTCAGGGAGGACCTCTTTTACCGGCTCAATGTCCTTGCCCTTAAGCTGCCTGCGCTGAGGGACAGACCGGAAGACATTCCCCTTCTTCTTGATCATTTCATCAAAAAACACACCGGAACCCTTAACAAGAAAATAACAGGGGTTGCAAAGGATGCGATGGAGATTCTTCTCAAGCATAACTGGCCCGGAAACGTCAGACAGCTGGAATCCACAATAGAGAGGGCAATACTGCTTGCCGACGACGGGGAAGATATAGATGCAAAGCTTCTTCCCGCGGACATCACCCGGCAGGCTTTTCAAGGCAGCAGGCTTGATTTTGATATTCCGTACGGCGGCATATCATTTGAAGAATTGGAAAAAGAATTGATAATAAAGGCCATGGAAAAAACCGGTTTTGTGATTGCAAAAGCAGCCCAACTCCTCGGCATGAGCTACAAAACACTCCAGTACAGGTTGAACAAATTTAGCATCCAGAAAGGGGCTGGATCTGTTGCCAAAGGGCTATCATATACCCCAAATAAGGCATTAGATACCCTAAATGAGGCGGAAAAAGAGAAGATATAAATGTGAAATTAGGTAACAGATTGATTTTCTTATATCTTTTTGTGTTGGCACAATTTGTGCATAAATCTCTTATGATAAAACTAAAATAATGAAAGGAGGTGAAAATTCATGAAGAGAATACTGACACTGTTGGTCGCATTAACAGTTGCCGTAGCCTTTGGCGGTATGACCTTTGCAGCCGAAGAAAAGAAGGCAGAACCGGCAAAACCGGCAGCAGCACCGGTCAAGACAATTAAAGGTGGGAGCGGCGAGGTAACAGCAGTTGATGTCAACGCCAAGACAATAACGGTAAAGACGAAGAAGGGGAAAGAGTTTGTCATTGCCATCACAGAGGATTCAAAAATCACTGTTGGTAAAGAGACCAAGACTCTGGATCAGGTGAAGGTTGGAGAGAAAGTAACGGTAAGGGTTGTAAAGCCTGCAAAGAAGATAAAAAAGAAAGAGGAGAAGAAGGAAGAGAAGAAAGAGGAGAAGAAATAAGTCTTTTACCTGTCTGCGTGCATCGCACAGGCAGGCAGGATTAACGGACGTTTTGTCTGTTACAACACTTAAAAGGCATTGTCTCAAAAGGGCAATGCCTTTTAAATTTTATACGCATGAAACGCCATGCCGACTCATCGGCCTTCCTTTCTTGCTTGCAAAAGAACACTGAATGGGTTTATATCTATGAAACTCACATGACCTTAGACAGGGAGGGGACCTGTCTGCGTGCAACGCAAGGCAGGCAAGCCCCTCCCTTACAAAAGGAAACAGGTGATTTTCAAGTGAAAATTAGCAGTATAAATCACATGAACCACTTAAGGATTTCTGAACAGATAAACCTTATCTTTAATAAATGGATGGAAGGAGAGGAGAGAGGGTTCTTGTTCTATCTCCTTGTTCCATTTTTATACATTACTTCCATTCTCTACGGTATCGGTGTAAGGTTAAGGCTTTTTCTCTACCGCATTGGCATCTTCAAAATAAAGAGACTTAACTGCAAGGTGATTTCCGTTGGCAATATGACCCTTGGAGGCAGCGGCAAGACGCCTGTGGCAATATTCTTAGCAGAAAAGTTTAAAGAAAACGGGAAAAGGGTAGTTATAGTAAGCAGGGGGTATCAAGGCAGGGTAAAGAATACGGGTATTGTGTCCGATGGAGATAATATATTATTAACTCCGGAAGATGCCGGCGACGAGCCGTATCTTATGGCTCTCAAATTAAAAGGTGTTCCGGTAATCGTCGGCAGGGATAGATATAAAGCCGGCATGCATGCGATAAAAAAATTCAAGCCGGATATGATTATCCTTGACGACGGTTTCCAGCATATAGGTCTGCATAGAGAGATAAATATCTTAGTTGTTGATTCGAGGAGGGGATTTGGCAACGGCTATCTTTTCCCATTGGGCATGTTGAGAGAGCCGCTTAATGGACTCAAGAGGGCGTCCATGATATTAGTCAAGGAGTCAGGGGTCAGGAGCCTGCCCCCGCAGGCTTCAAGCGGGGGGCAGAAGTCAGAAAAAAAAATAAATGTTGCGCTAATTGAGCAGGCGAAGGATTGTCCGACTATATCTTTTAGCTATAAAGCCGGCGCAATTGTGAATCCGGCCAATGGCTCCAGAATGCCTGCGGATGTCTTGAAAGGCAAAAAAGTTGCCGCCCTTTCCGGCATAGCTGACCCAAAATCCTTTCGGAATACGTTGGAAAGGCTGGGGGCTAAAGTGGCAAAAGAAATCGTCTATCCTGACCATCATCATTACACTCCGGATGATTTAGATGATATCGTTGAACGAATAAAAGGCGCTGACATGGTGATAACTACAGAGAAAGATGCCGTGAAGCTAAAAAGACTTTCCATAGAATCTTTGCCGATATATGCCCTGGAAATAGATTTAGGGATAGAAGATATAACTATGTTAAAGAGAATTGCAGGGGTCTGAGAGTGTTTCAAAGATTTATACTTCAATGTTTAAAAGTTTTATGCTGGTTTATCGGGCATATACCTCTGGGGCTATGTCTCTGGTTCGGCAGCATGCTTGGAAGGCTCGGTTTTTATATGGATAAAAAACACAGGAAAATCGCATTGAATAACCTGAATACTGCGTTTGGACAGGAAAAATCAGATGATGAAATGGATTTAATAGCAAAAAAGGTCTTTGAAAATCTTGGAATGAATTTTATGGAATTTTTCAGGCTCCCGCGGCTTAAAAAAGGAGATTTAACCGGATATGTTGAATGCGAAGGATTTGAAAATTTTGAAAGGGCGTATAAGAAGGGCAGGGGAGTGATATTCCTTACCGGGCATTTTGGGAACTGGGAGCTTATGGCCGTGTTTTATGCGCTGATGGGTTATCCGGTGAATATCGTAGCAAGGGATTTGGACAGCCCTGTTGTAGATGAATTTGTAAGAAGGGTGAGGACAAAGTCCGGAAACAGAATAATTGCAAAGGGACGCTCTATGAGGGAGCTCATTAGAATACTCTCAAAGGGTGGCGTTGTGGGAGTTTTGCTTGACCAGAATGTCACCTGGAGCGAAGGGGTATTCGTATATTTTTTTAATAAGCTGGCCTGCACCAATAAAGGGGGCGCCCTTCTGGCTGCGGCAAGCGGCGCTGCGGTTGTGCCGACCTTCATTATAAGAGATGGAAAAAAACACAAGATAATTATCGGAGATGAGATCGCAGTTATCAATACCGGAGATAGGATAAAAGACCAGCTGGAAAACACAGCATCATTCACAAAGGTTATAGAAGATTTTGCACGGCAATATCCTGAGCAGTGGTTCTGGGTTCATCAAAGGTGGAAGACGAGGCCAGAAAATGACCCTCGTCAAGGGACAGAAAATGCGGCGCCGGTCTATCTTGACAAACCGCGAAAATAATCATGCGGTCTCAAAATTTCTGTTCTCAACAAATACAAATGTTCCCTTTTACAACAAATGAAATGTCCGCTTTTTGATTCGGCACGACGGGCAGAGGCGCGGGCAAGACGCTTGTCCTTGAGACCTTCTGTCCCGTCATCTTCGTAACGGCAAGGATGGCTAAAGGCTAAAGGCAAAAAACCCTTAGCCTTTAGCCATTTGCCATAAATCTCTTCAAATCGCATCTGCCTGACTTCTTGTGGCAACTCCGTCTGAGTCATGGTCATCCCCTGAAGGAATGAAAGCATGAACTTGCCCCGTTATGTATTTAATCTTCCTTTATACTTTGTATGGTTCTTATTTCAAGAAATGCAGCTTCAAAAAACTATGACCTCTCTCGACCAACTCTGCATAAACACCCTCAGGTTTCTGGCTGTGGACGCTGTGGAACAGGCCAAATCTGGACATCCGGGTATGCCTCTGGGCGCTGCGCCTATGACATACACGGTGTGGAATCGTTTTCTCCGGCACAACCCTAAAAATCCTTTGTGGTTCAACCGCGACCGTTTTATCCTTTCTGCGGGACACGGCTCAGCCCTGTTATATGCCATGCTTCATATGACAGGATACGACCTTTCCCTTGATGAGATAAAACGCTTTCGCCAGTTGGGGAGCAAAACTCCGGGACATCCCGAATATGGACATGCGCCTGGTGTCGAGGCAACCACCGGGCCGCTGGGACAGGGTTTTGCTATGGGCGTTGGCATGGCTGTAGCAGAGAGATTTCTTGCCGCTCATTTTAACCGCCCAGGTTTTTCCATCGTTGATCACTGCGCCTACGCCATCGTATCGGACGGCGATCTCATGGAAGGCGTATCTTCCGAGGCCGCATCCCTTGCGGGAACCCTCGGCCTCGGCAAGCTCATCTATTTATACGATGACAATGATATTTCAATCGAGGGAAACACGGATTGCGCCTTTACCGAGGATGTCAAAGGCAGATTTGCCGCATACAACTGGCAGGTGATATCCGTAGCCGATGGGAATGATATTGAAGGCATCGCATCGGCAATCAGCGCGGCAAAGGCGGAAGAGACAAGGCCGAGTCTCATCATCGTGAAAACCCATATTGGCTATGGCAGCCCAAAACAGGATACTGCTGCTGCGCATGGAGAGCCGCTGGGTGCAGAGGCAGCGGAAGAGACAAAAAAGAATCTGGGCTGGCCGCTCTCTCCTCTGTTTTATATCCCTGATGAGGCGTTGAATCATTTCAGGCAGGCTGCGGAGCAGGGGAAAAAATGGGAAGCGGATTGGAATACGCTTTTTGAAAATTACAAACAGGCGCATCCTGAACTTGCGCTTCAATTTGAACAGGCGATTCACGGCAGGCTGCCGGAGACGTTGGAAAAGGCGCTCCCCCATTTTAAACCTGAGGACGGCGCTATCGCCACGCGCAGCGCATCAGGAAAGATAATGAACAGCATCGCCGGAATCATGCCCCATTTTATGGGCGGCTCTGCAGACCTTGCGCCATCCACCATGACCTATCTGAACGGCTGCGGCGATTTCTCTTCTCAAAATCCCAAAGGCCGCAACCTCCATTTCGGCGTCCGCGAACATGCTATGGGAGGCATCGTGAACGGCATCTCCCTTCATCGCGGCGTCATACCTTACGGTTCTACCTTTCTGATATTTTCGGATTACATGCGGCCTGCCATTCGTCTTGCTGCGCTGATGCAGACCCACTCCATTTTTATCTTCACCCATGACAGCATTGGTCTGGGAGAGGACGGCCCAACGCATCAGCCTGTGGAACAGCTGATGAGCCTCAGGCTCATACCGGGTTTTACCCTTCTGCGTCCTGCGGATGCCAATGAGACTTTAGCCGCATGGAAGATAGCCCTTAAGCGGCGCAGGCCTGTTGCTCTGGCATTGACACGGCAGAAACTGCCGATATTGGATTCCAAAAAATATCCGATTGACGAAGGAGTTCCAAAGGGCGGCTATATTCTGGCGGATTCAGGGCAAGCTGATATTATATTGATCGCCACTGGCTCCGAACTTCATCTCATTCTCTCTGCAAGAGAGGGGCTTTTAAAACAGGGCATCAAGGTGCGTGTTGTGTCCATGCCCTCGTGGGAGCTCTTTAACGAACAGACGGAAGAATACCGGAATTCTGTGCTTTCGCCGAATATTCCTAAACTTGCTGTTGAGGCAGGAAGCCCTCTGGGGTGGAAAGGGTATGTTGGCGATAAAGGAGATGTGATAGGCCTGAACCGCTTCGGCGCGTCCGCGCCGGGAAATACCGTGCTGGAGACGCTGGGGCTTTCGGTGGAGAATGTGGTGAAGCGGGCGATGAAGTTGTTACGGCAAGCCTAAGGTATAATGAAATATTGATTTTTATCATATGCCTTTCTATCCTGCTGCTGCATAATAGAGTAAAAAACAAACGCAGGAGGTAATACACTATGGAAAAGATACTGGATGTGCGGGATACGGCTCCCAAGGAAAGGCATCCGAGGATATTTGAAACATTCAGGGGGCTTAAACCGGGAGAATATTTTGTACTAGTCAATGACCATGAGCCAAAACCCTTATTGTATCAATTTCAAGCCGAGCATCACGGCGAGTTTGACTGGTGGGTTTTGGAGCAAGGGCCTCAGGTCTGGAGGGTAGCTATTGCAAAGAGAGAGGTGAATGATCCCAACAGGACAGTCACTGAATTCTTGCAGACAGACCACAAAAGGCTTGATAAAATATTTAACGGGTTTCTCAAGGCTGTTCAGGAGAAAAACTGGGGTGAGGCGGCGAAAGATTTCAGAGAATTCAGAACCGGGCTTAAAAGACATATAAGGGCCGAGGAGGAGATACTTTTTCCGCTTTTTGAAGTCAAGACAGGCATGTATGAAGGCGGCCCGACAACGGTAATGAGAATGGAGCATAAGGACATACAGGAGCTGCTGGATAAGATACTTCAGGCAACGGACGCCAGAGACGATGCTCAGGTTCCTGCTGCCGCAAATAGAATCATGAGTATCCTGACAGACCATAATATGAAAGAAGAGCACATCCTTTATCCTGAGTCTGATGAGTTTTTATCAGAGGCGGAGAGGGGAGAGGTTGTGAAGAAGGCCCAGCTCCTTTGATTGAAGACAATATCTAAATCCTAATATCTAAATCCTAAACGGGGTTGCTCATGCCTCATAAATTTGAACCGACAAATATAGAACTCCTGATAAACAACGACAGGATAAAGGAATTAAATCCTGTTCAATTCCTGCGCGAAAATGGCCTGCAGGAGGGTATGTGCTTTGCCGATATCGGATGCGGCCCTGGTTTCTTTTCGATACCCGCCGCCCATATCATTGGAGATAAAGGGATGGTCTATGCAATAGATATTCAGGAGGAGATGGTCAATAAGTTGAAACAAAGAAGGCCTCCGGAAAATTTAAAGATTATAATATCTCAGGAAAATACCATCCCTCTTGAAAATACTGCTGTGGATTTTGCCCTTCTTGCCTTCGTGTTGCATGAAACCGAAGACAGGATTGCTTTTTTAAAAGAAGCGAAAAGATGTTTGAGGCCTCAGTCTATCTTGTTAGTTGTGGAGTGGGAAAAAAAGATTGAAGACAAAGGGCCGCCTTTTGAAGAAAGGATCGAGCGTGATGAAGCAGAGAAATTGATAGAAGCTGCAGGATTCAAGATACAGGAGACCGCGAGCCTGAACCCTTCCCATTATAAAATAAAGGCCCGGAAGTAACCCTCCCGCCTTTCTCCATCCCTTTAGGTTTTTGCAATAGAGACTGGAATAACCCTTGCGCAACATTAGGTGTTTTGTTATAGTTAGACAATTTTAACCGAGCCGTATTTGATATGCGGAGAGAACTATGGCGGAGAAGGAACAATTTCTTTATGGGTTAGAAAAAGAGCATGCAAGTATAGTTGACTTATTGAATGGGTTAGAGCCTGTATTGAAAAGCGGAGGAGTCAATGATGTTGCATCTATGGTAAGAAATCTCAATCAACTGAAGGAAATACTGACATACCATCTAAAAAATGAAGACCGCATATTCTATCCTGACATGAAAAAAAGGGCTATTGAACTCGGACAGGATGCATTGCTCTCTGCACTGGATGTCTTTATAGAGGATATGCATAAAATCTCAAAAAAGGTCTTTGATTTCTTTTCGAAATACAAAAGCGGAAACGATATTGCATCCGATAAAAAGGGGTTTATTCAGGGTATGATTGATTTAAGAGACGCGCTGATTAAAAGGATAAACACCGAAGAAAAAACCCTGTACTACATTTACAAGGCATACTACGACATATAACCCTCATGATAAAACCTCACAAAGGCATACATCCAAAAATACATCCTGCAGCCTATATTGAAGAGAGCGCCCAGATTATCGGCGATGTGGAAATAGGCGAGCATTCCAGCGTCTGGTGCAATGCAGTGCTGCGCGGGGATGTTCACTACATCAAACTGGGCAAAAGGACAAATATTCAGGATAACTGCGTCCTCCACGGCACCAATGGCGTGTATCCTGTAATGCTTGGCGATGACATTACCGTTGGCCACAATGTTACTTTGCATGGATGCGTTATCAAAGACAGATGCCTCATCGGCATGGGTTCAATCATACTTGATGGCGTTACCATCGGTGAAGATTCAATAATAGGCGCAGGCGCATTGGTTACAGAGAAAACCATAATTCCGCCGAGAAGCCTCGTCATGGGCCTGCCTGGAAAGGTTGCACGGCAGCTTACAGACGAAGATGCGGCAAGAATCTTAAAATCTGCAAAAAATTATATTGAATATTCAAAGGACTATAAAGACAGGGGATAGAGACTGGAGGCTTGGGGCTGGTAAAAACCAGTCCCAAGTCCCTAGCCCCCAGTCCCGGTATTATTATGTTTAACAATCTCGGTCTTATAAACTTGCTTCAAAAAGGCGGCATTACGGTTATTGTGCTTGCCTTTTTTTCTATCCTTTCTATCGGCGTAATGATGGAGAGATTGTGGGTATTCTTTAAATTCAGAAAAGGCTTAAAAACATTTTTTCCGCAAATTCTAAGGGCATTCAAAAACGGCGGCAGGGAAGCGGCATCTGCAATTTGCGATACAGAAGAACCTGCGGCAAGGGTTTTAAAGGCAGGGCTTTCAAAATATCATGAAGGAAAGACAGCCGTTGGCGAGGCAATGGAGCTGGCAGCAAGGCAGGAAATACTCTCTTTGGAAAGATATCTGGGTGTGCTGGGAACCATCGGAAGCACGGCTCCATTTATCGGCCTTTTTGGCACTGTGCTTGGCATTATCAGGGCATTCCATGACCTTGCTATTGCCGAAGGCGCTGGGCCGTCCGTTGTGGCAGACGGCATTGCAGAGGCGTTGGTCGCAACTGCCGCAGGCCTTTTTGTTGCGGTGCCTGCTGTTATGGCGTATAACTATTTTACAAGAAGGATAAACAGCTTAAGCATTGAGCTTGAAGGCAAAGCAGCAGAATTTTTGGATGCGCTTTTTGAGCCGTAGCGTTGGGGTTTATCCCCAACGAAAAACCGTTGCCCATAAAGGGCAACGCTACAAAAGGATTTTTATAGTGAAAAAATGGAGCCTTGCCAACAATAACAGAGAAAAGATTATCTCTGAGATAAACATTACGCCATTGACCGATGTTATGCTAGTCCTTCTTGTGATTTTTATGGTAACAACGCCGCTTTTAGTCATGCAATCCTTTAAAATCAAGCTGCCCAAGGCGGTTTCGGCGGAGGCTGAGCCAGGCAAGGGGATAACGCTTTCCATTGCAACAGGAGGGATGATTTATCTGAACAATAAGGCGGTTAAAATGGAAGGGCTTTTTGATTCAATAAAATCCGAGCTTAAAACTGCATCCGACAGAACCGTAATAATAAAGGCGGATAAGGATATCCCGCATGGCATGGTTGTAAAAGTCTTGGATACGGCAAAACGCGCCGGAGCAGAGAAGTTGTCTATCGCAACAGAGCCGGAAAAGAAATAGGTTCTTGCTGAAAAAAATGTTATGAAAATTTCTTTAAATAGCATCAGTAAAAACTGGAGAGGTAGCGTTCTTCGGGAAGAATCAACACTTCATCAGCTTTCTCCTTATTTAGGTAAGATGAAATCTTCAATGGCGAATTCGCTGGTTTCAGCGTTTACAAGCAAAGGTGATAATATATATGATCCATTCTGTGGATCGGGAACTATAGCTCTTGAATCGTGGGCGAGTGGGCGCAATATTATTGCAAATGATTTAAGTCCGTATGCGTTTACCCTTACACGAGCAAAGCTTTATCCCCACTATTCGATAGATGACACAAATGCTGAAATTGAGGATATTGCTAAACAGGTATCTCTTTATATCAGCAAGGTAGATTTAAGACATATCCCTATGTGGGTGCGCTCCTACTTTCATCCCGAAACTCTACGCGAGATTATTGCTTGGTTTCAAGTTCTTAAATTGAAGAAATCTTATTTTTTGTTGTCTTGCCTTCTTGGGATTCTTCATCACCAAAGACCGGGATTCTTATCGTATCCATGTAGTCATACAGTGCCGTACAAGCGAGAAAAGAATTTTCCAAGGGAAGACTTCCCCGAGCTATACCAATATCGGCCGGTTCGAGAGCGACTTGAAAAAAAGGTTGCGCGTGCATTAAAAAGAGTTCCTCATTTTGACAATGATTTAATTCGTATGTGTAATAGGTATGATGCTGCCAAACATATTCCGAAACAAAAGGTGAACGCTATTATTACAAGCCCACCGTATATGCGGCAGTTAGACTATGCAAGAGACAATCGGCTCCGCTTGTGGTTTTTGGGCGAACGGGATTGGAAATCTCTTGACAGCGTTATATCACCAGCGGAAGCAGACTTCATTAGTCTTTTCAGGCGCTGTTTGAGTCAGTGGAAAAATGTCTTAATTCGCAGAGGATTGTGTGTCCTTGTGCTTGGAGATACACGAAGCCGGTTATATAACATGCTTCTGCCTGATGTTGTTGCTCATATTGCGACCAAAGAAGTTGGTGGTTATTCCGTGTGTTGGAAGCATACCGAAGCGATTCCTAATGAACGACGTGTGCGCCGTGGTTGTTTTGGAAGCTTAACAGAAACTATTTTGGTATTACGGAAAAATTAAATGCAAAAAAATCTACCGGATAAAGAATTCTTTATTGGCAAGCCTTTGCCTGGCATGGAACATTATGTCATTGATGTGTATATAAATTCAGGTGGTAATGCACACATGTTTCGTGCATATTCATCTGCTTTGAATAATTATATGGCTTGCAAAATTATACCTAAAGCCAACTTGCCTATAAATAAATTAGGGCAGGATGCATGGTTTATCGAGCCACAAAAGGCTAACTCACTAAGGAACCATATGGTTGTTAAGTGTAACCATCATTTACTCTGGAAGGATGACACTAAAGGGATAGATTGTTTTGTGCTCTGCTATGAGTATGTTAAGGGTGAAAATTTAGCTGAGTATATCAAAAACAATAAGAAAGAAATATCAATCGAGTTTATATTAGATTTCTTGAAATCTGTATTAGAATTATTGATTGAAATGAAAGGGAAGGGAATCAAGCACGAAGATATGCATTCGAGGAATATATTGATCGAGTCACCGAATGAATTCCAGATTAAGCCAAAAACGGCTTTTAGGGTTACAGATTTTGGCGTATGGCCGACAAGTGGTGATTTTTGGATAACAGATGATTATGAGCAACTCGCAATAACCTTGAAGGAATTGTTGGAATGTGTAAATTATAGTAGTGACGGCATAACTTCTAAGGAAAAATTTATTTTTAACTTTTTAGACAAGCAATTTAAAAGGCATCTTGTTGAGCACGATCCAATCAGAGATCCTATTGCGCGGCAACCTGAATTATTGTATAAAAAACTTGATAATCTTGATAAAGAATTCACGAGGTTAGAAAAGAATACTTTAAGTATTAAGCTTGTTAGCCCTTTTGATGGTTTGAGTTGCGAACAAATAAGCGAAGATAGTACGCTGAAGGCGCTTTATTCAGATAAATTCCTTGGTCTCGAGTATATACAACATCTAAACAATCTCATGCTAACCGGCCCTCGCGGTTGTGGCAAGAGCACTGTTTTTAAAAGTTTAAGTTTGCGTCATCGCGTTCTTGTTGATGATGATAAACCGGAAAATGTTAAGTATATAGGCATCTATTATAATTGCAATTCAGACCTTTATTTCGCCTTCCCAAGGTACCGACTTCCTGACGATAACGCTGCCTATGAGTTGCCACTTTATTACATAACTGCAACATTATTAATTGAAGTATTAGATACCATCAAGATTTGGGCAATGCGTCATTTTGAAAAGATATTTCTCGAAGTAGAACAGCGTGTTTCTAAAATGTTGTGGGAGGTGCTTGAGATTACACCACCTCAACAGCCAAATGCTAATAGCTTTATGACAATAATCGCATGGCTGGCGAATGAGAGAAAAAATGTTGCCGGCAAGTACAGGCTTTCTAATATACCTGATTACAATAAGGACAAAACTTTTTTTAACCCTAG